>JAWOGT010000289.1:0-4801 GCA_046496585.1 Halopseudomonas sp. | reverse complement strand
CTTGTGCCGGTACTCGCGCATCCAGTCGGGCTCGTTCTTGTACCGCGAGATCATCTCCACGACCTCGTGCGTTTCTGAATCAGCATGCTTATAACCTCGCCCAGAAAGATCCTCTGTTGGAGCAGGGGTTCGCCGATATGACCTACCTGCTGAGAGACGGTATCGGGATCAAGTGGGCTTGCCAGCTGAATGGGCGCAAGCCAGCGGCGAATATGAATGGCTCGGATTTCATTCCCAAGCTGGTTAATCACCTGCTTGAAAAAAATCCTGACGATTATCAGTTTTTCGCTATGGGCACCAGCGACCCATGGCTTGGGAGAGGCGCAAAGCAGCTTTTCCATGAGCATCGCGTGCACGCCGTGGATGGTTTCCAGCCAGCAGAAACCTACCTGCAGTATTTTCGGGCGCATCGTCAGAAAGACCGCTTGCCTGTCATCTTGCTGGCCATGGGCATGCCCAAACAGGAAGAAGTTGCGCGGCATATCCAGCAGTCGATCAATGGACCGGCGCTCATCATTTGTGGTGGAGCCATCCTCGATTTTGCCGCTAACCGGGTTGAGCGGGCTCCGCTTATTTTTCGCAAGGTCGGCATGGAGTGGTTCTACCGATTGGTTCATGAACCAAGACGTCTGGCGCGCCGTTACGTCATTGGCATTCCGCGCTTTTTCTACTACCTCGCACGAAATGGCATGACTGCCCAATAGTGGCAGAAGGCAGGATAGTGGTTCGTTACCAGGGCGGGTCGTCGGTTTACTCTTGCAGGCCTGGTAGCCGCTCTACCCACGCCTGCGCTGACGTGGCTTTACCACCGTCAGCGCAGGCGATCCCGGTTGAGGCAGATTATTCCAGCTCAAGCTCGCCGGTGCAGCGCTGCGCGGCTGTAATCAGGCGCTCCTGAAGCGCAGGGTCAATGGTTTCACCCGCCATGGCTTCAAGCTCATCCGGGTTCAGATCCTTGGCAACCTCGTCGGCGGCGCATTCGCAAAAGGACTGGGCCTTGGCCGAGGAGTGTTCAAGTTGTGTGCTTGCTACGCACTCGGCGATAAAATTCTCGCGCGCGTTATCCGGCCATTCTGCGAACGCAGGCACAGTAAAAGCCAGCGGTGCAATGAAAGCGATGAGGTGACGCTTCATATTGAAACTCCTTTTATTTATAGCTGATATGGGTTGCTAAGCTAGCGACGGTTAAGCCATCGATAGCTGGGCAGCTGATGCCGTAAATACATCCTTGATCAGGACCCGCTATCCAGAACCTGACTACTGTTAAGGTAAGCGCCATTTTTTTGAGGCCTGTGGGCGGTAGTAGTTCATTTATCAGCGGTAACCCACACAATTGAGCGCTTGTGCCAGCGTCATACGGGCATTTTGTGACAGTTGTAAAAAAAATCGGCATGATTGGGTCGAGGAGTTGAACTTGCTGGATTTCATGGGGTCAGTCAGCTGGCGGAACCTGCGTCGCGAAAGTAGCTGTATGCCCGCATCCAATCCGGATCCCTGGGCATATCCGTCGCCGTCGTCGCACCACCGACAGAATTCAAACCATCCGATTCGAGCCGCTTCTGCCCGGCTTTGGGTCTGATCGCTGCAAGTGAAAAAATAGCCATGTTGAAAACTACAAGTGCATTTAGAACTCCGATTTCGACCGCCACGTGCTCAACGCCATGGGCCACCGCGTCGCTATCGAAATCCTGCCTGAGAGCCACTCTGGCAGGGGTATTTATTGCTGGTAGCTTGCTGATGTTCGCCACGTCGGCTGATGCCCAGGAACAAAGCAGCAGTGAACGCTGGGTGAGTGATAGCCTGAACACCTACGTGCGTAGCGGGCCAACAGACGGGTACCGGATTGTTGGCACGCTGACGTCGGGTGAACGGGTCGAGCTTCTCACTACGCAGGGCGATTATAGCCGGGTGCGCAGCGCCTCAGACGCTACAGTCTGGATTCCCAGTCGCGAATTGCAGGCGGTCCCCGGTCAGGGAGAGCGTTTGCCGGACCTGGAGCAGCAGGTCGTCGGACTGAGTGCTGAGCTGGAGGCCATTGATGCGACCTGGAATACGCGAGTGGAGGGCATGCAGGAAACGCTCGAGTCGCGCAAGGCGCTGATCGAGGAGCTGGAAGCCACGCGTCAGGCGCTGAATACCGAGTTGACCGAAACGCAGTCCGAATTGCGCAGCGTACAGGCAAAGCTGGGTGATGAGAGTAAACACGTCTTAATGCGTTACATGCTTTATGGCGGCGGTATCGCTGGTCTGGGCATTATCTTTGGTCTGATCCTGCCATCCATGACGCGCAGCCGCAAACGCAACGATGGCTGGGTATGATGCTGGAGCGGCGAGCGGGTCTGTTAACATAAGGCCCACTCTTTTCGGGCCGGATAACAGCATGCATAAACACGTCGTCAATGTTTCAGTGAATCCGCGGGGCAGTCTGGAAACGCTGTCCCAGCGTGAAGTACAGCAACTCAGCAAGGCGGGCTCGGGCAGCACTTACAGCCTGTTCCGCCAATGCGCGCTGGCGATACTCAACACTGGTGCGCAAATTGATAACGCCAAGACCATCCTTGAGGCCTATGAAGACTTCGAGGTGCGTATTCACCAGCAGGACCGCGGCGTTCGTCTTGAGCTGTTGAACGCGCCGGCCGATGCCTTCGTAGATGGCGAAATGATCGCCAGCACCCGCGAAATGCTGTTCAGTGCCCTGCGCGATATTGTCTACACTGAAAGTGAGCTGGGCAGTCCGCTGATTGATTTGAGCGATTCCTCGGGCATAACCGACTATGTTTTTCACTTGCTGCGCAATGCGCGGACGCTGCTGCCTGGCGTTGAGCCGAAGATGGTCGTTTGCTGGGGTGGTCATTCGATCAATACCGAAGAGTACAAGTACGCCAAGAAAGTCGGCCACGAATTGGGGCTGCGCAGCCTGGATATCTGCACCGGCTGTGGTCCGGGGGTGATGAAGGGCCCGATGAAGGGCGCGACCATTGCCCATGCCAAGCAACGTATCCGCGGCGGTCGTTATCTGGGCCTGACCGAGCCGGGCATTATCGCTGCTGAAGCGCCGAATCCGATCGTCAACGAGCTGGTGATCCTGCCGGATATTGAAAAACGTCTGGAAGCCTTTGTCCGCGTCGGTCACGGCGTTATCATCTTTCCCGGTGGCGTTGGCACTGCCGAAGAGTTCCTCTACCTGCTTGGCATCCTGCTGCATCCGGACAATCAGGACTTGCCATTCCCGGTCATCCTCACCGGCCCAAAAAGTGCCGAAGCCTATTTGCAGCAGTTGCATGCCTTCGTTGGCGCCTCGCTCGGCGCTGATGCGCAAAGCCGTTATCAGGTGATTATTGATGATCCGGTTCAGGTCGCGATCCAGATGGCGTCAGGCTTGAGAAAGGTCGCCGAGTTTCGCCGCGAGCGCAATGACGCCTTCCACTTCAATTGGCTGTTGAAAATTGAAGAGAGTTTTCAGCGGCCTTTTGATCCCACCCACGAAAACATGGCCAGCCTGCAGCTCAATCGTAGCGTGCCGTCGCATGAGCTGGCGGCCAATTTGCGTCGTGCGTTTTCCGGGATCGTTGCCGGCAACGTCAAGGATAAGGGTATCCGCCGTATTGAAGAGCATGGGCCTTACGAGATCCGTGGCGAGGCCTACATCATGCAGCCGCTGGATGCCCTGCTCCAGGCCTTTGTGGCCCAGGACCGGATGAAGTTGCCCGGTGGGGCTGCCTATGTGCCCTGCTACCGGGTCGTGAGCTGAATCGTTGCGCACCTCCCGTCGGCTGGCGCAAACAAAAGGGGAACGCGCTGCATGAGACACAGTCATTACTAACAATAACTACACTGGAGAACGAGATGACGAATAAGCCTGTTGAACCAATCCTGACGCGCAATGTGAGCGATTTTGAGCGTGGGGCTTCTGTGCTAGGCGGCTTGTTACTGGTCGGTAAAGGCCTGCGGCGCGGCGGGGTAGGTGGTTTCTTGCGCCTGGCTATTGGTAGCGCGGCACTGCTGCGAGGCTATACCGGGCACTGTGAAGCCAAGCGTCTGTACAATGAATTGCGTGAAAAGCAGAAGGCTGCCGTCGATCAGCGCTACAGCCACATGCCGATGGATTCGGAAGTACACAGTCCGGATTTCGAAAGCGCTAACGTGAATCTGCCAGATGCCACGCCCATGGGTCATGAGCAATCGTCAGCCTCCCGGTCGTCGACGTCCAGCAAGCCGGCCAACAGCTGAGAAAAAGCATCTCGCTGTAGGTACGCTCAGGCTATTGGAGTCGTACCTGCAGCCGCGTCTTGTCTGCCTCTTCCACCCCACTTTCCCTGCGCTGCGAATCCAGTGCAGCGTCATTTCAGTTGCGGAATCAATTCAACGGTCACAATCCGCGCATCAATCATCTCGCGCACTGTCAGAATCACTCCGTTCAGCACGATCGAAGCTCCGACCTGCACCTCTGCGTCGATGGATTGGCGCACCAGGTCCTCCAGGCTCAGAGGATCATCGGCATCAAGCATGATCCCGTAGGAGGAGCGGATGTCTTCCACCGTGGTAGATCCTTTCAGACGCAGCGCAGTGCCGGGCAGATCATTACGCGCGGCCTCCAGCGCCTGGGAAAATACCGAGTCGACAAAGGGTCTTGTCTCCGGACTCAGCACCACAAACAGGTGATCGCCAGCCAGCAGCGCAGTAGAGCCGCGCGGCGGAAATAAGCATTGATCCCTTATGACCGATGATGATACCCTTCTGGCTGTCACGGGCAACATAGATCACTGCGGAAATTCTGTTAATGGAAGGCTCCTCATGGTAG
>JAWOGT010000287.1:0-7883 GCA_046496585.1 Halopseudomonas sp. | reverse complement strand
TCCAGCGCCAGGCGCTCACCAGGATCCGTCAGCGCCGCGCGCATTTCCATGCGCAATTGCTCCAACGCGGTCAGCCGCTGCCGCTGCTGCCGGAGTGCATGCCAACTGAGCAAAGCGCTACCGGCCAGCCCCACCCCCAGCGCCCCCAGCAAGCCGCCAGCCAGCGGATGCCAGGCCCAGGCATCCAGGCTCCAGCGGCTCCATTCGAGCACAGCAGCGCCGCCGACCACGCCCACCAGCAATTTCCCCAGGCGTGCTGGCCAGGGGCTGAGCGCAGGCGCATTCAGCGTTCCCGGCAGCGGCACTTCATCCGGCAGCTCCCGCGGCTTGAGTTGCTCCACGGATTCACCCAGCACCCTGACCTCTTCCGGCGGCCGCTCGGGCGCTGGCTCCCAGGTCTCGAGAATATGCGGATGCTCGCTGGTCGGTTTGCGCTTCATGGCTGCGCCCCCTCAATGATCCAACTGACCAGGTCGTCCATGCGGTAATGCGGAAAAGGTTCGTTACGGTGCAACCCGGCGGGTGGGCGCAAATGCAGCAGCGCAGGGCCTTTGAGCTGTAAATCCAGTGGCAGGTGCGGGGGAATGCTGGCTGGCTGATAACGAATAAACGCCGTCTGGCCGACCAGCCCGCCAATCATGGTCTCGCCATCCTGCTCGGCGGCACGCACCGCTGCCAACGGGAGGCCCTGCACCTGCACGCCCCCATGGCGCACTTCGGAGAGGCTGTCGGTCACCAGATCCTCGAGGCACTGCTGCAGCGCACGCTGCTGATTTGGTGCGACCTGATCAACCTTGGTTGCACACACCGCCATGCGCGCAATACGCGGTTTGAACAGCCGCTGAAACAGGCTGTTCTGGCCATAGCGGAAACTGCCCAGCACGCCTTCGAGTGCCAGCTGCAAATCACGCAGCGCGGCCTGCCCGGCCTGCATGGGTGCCAACATGTCGACCAGCAATATCTGCCGGTCAAGCCGGCTGAAATGCTGCTCGTAGAAGCCTTTCACCACGAAGTCCCGATAATAATCGAAGCGTTCCCGGCATTGTTCCCACCAACTACCCGCCGCACCTTGACTGTACTGGTTGGCACTGAGCAATGGCACGAACATGAGCATCTGCGGCGCAATGCCAGTACCCGGCAGCATAAAGCGCCCCGGCTGATTGCGCGACAGCCCGGCCTCGCTGCGGCAGCGCAGCAAAAACGCGGTCCATTCCTCGGTCAGTTGTGCCAGCAGCGCCTGATCACAGGGCGCTGCCGGATCGATTGCCAGCAAGCGCTCGCGCAATCCCCCGGCCAAACTGGCACGCGGCTCAGCTTCCAGCAAGTCGCGCATCTGCTCATTCCATTGGCCAAAGCTCATATCCAGCAACGGCAGGTCGAGCAACCACTCGCCGGGATAATCCAGCAACTCCAGGCGCACTTGGCGCTGCCCTTGCCATTTGCCCAGCAGCCCCTTGGGGCGAAATTGCAGATCGATCACCACCCGCGACAGGTCGGAAGTCGACACAGGCCATTGAGGCGGCTGCGCCGACAGCGCGCCGAGCGCTTGCAGATAGGCAAACGGCTGCGCTACCTGCTCGCGTTGCCAACGCACCGAGAGCAAACGGTCAAACGGGCGGCGGCGCGACAGCAGTCCACGCTGGTGATTTTCCAGCTGATTGATCAGGCTGGTTATAAACGTGGTCTTGCCGGCACCGCTCAAGCCCGTGACGCCCACGCGGAGGGTCTGGCCACTCAGCCGTGCAGCTTGCTGCTGGACCTGTTTCAACCAGTGCACATTTTTTACTGCAACCATGCAGGCACCTCACAAATCATTTAAGGTCTATGCTCCGCGGCAGTATCGCATAGTCCACCCATTCAATAGAGGTTGACCACATGGCCTATTCAGACACGCACAGCAAAGGCATCGGTTATCTCCTGTGGATTTTCGGATTCATGGGCGCGCATCGCTTCTACTACGGCAAACCGATTACCGGCACCATCTGGTTCTTTACCCTGGGGCTGTTCTTTATCGGCTGGATCGTTGATCTGTTTCTGATCCCGTCGATGGATGCCCAGGCCGACCGGCGCTTTCGCAGCGGGCCAGTCAACTTCAACCTGACCTGGGTTCTATTAACCTTCCTGGGCATCTTCGGCGCCCATCGTCTGTACATGGGCAAATGGATCACGGCGATCATTTACTTCTTTACCGGCGGCCTGTTTCTGCTTGGCGTGCTCTACGATTATTGGACACTCAATGAGCAGATATCCACGCGCAATATGCAGCGCGAATGGTGATGCCTGCGCGGGCCCGCGGATTCAGATAAACTTGCGCCCCTTCAGCAACCCAACCAGGTAGTCATTGTGGAGATATTCAAGGAATTTACCTTCGAGGCGGCCCATCGGCTGCCGCATGTACCCGAGGGCCACAAATGCGGACGCCTGCATGGGCATTCCTTTATGGTTGCACTGCATATCAGCGGTGAGCCGGACCCTCACAGCGGCTGGATTCGTGATTTCTCAGAGCTGAAGACGATCTTCAAGCCACTCTATGAGCAACTCGATCATAATTATCTGAACGATATTCCCGGCCTGGAAAACCCCACCAGCGAGGTATTGGCCAAGTGGATATGGCGCGAGCTCAAGCCGTTGCTGCCTGAGCTGTGCCAGATCACTATTCGCGAAACCTGTACTTGCGGGTGTATCTACCGCGGCGACTAACGGGCCAGGGCGCGGAGTAGAAAACCCGCCACTGGCGACAGGTTAATTACGCCGCGGCGAAACGCTCTTGCAGATAGTCTTCAATGGCTTTGGATTCATACAGCCAGGTGGTGCCACTGGCCTCATCGATGCGCAGGCATGGCACCTGAATCTTGCCGCCCTGCTCCAGCAGCGTCTGGCGATCCTGCTGATTGTTCTTGGCATCACGCAGTGTGACTGGCAGGTTCAGCTTGTGCAGTGTGCGGCGGGTCTTGATGCAAAACGGACACGCGCGAAACTGATACAGGCTCAACGCCGCGGCCGCTCTTTCCACGTCGGCCTGAGCTTCGGTACTACGTTGCATCTTGGCCGGGCGCGTTAGAAAATCGACAAAGATGATCAGATTTCCCAAACCATTGCGAAGTGCTTTTACAATCATGTCTTATCCTGTTGTGTATTGACTGTGGTGTGTCGATGCGTGCAGTCAACTGCCGAGCGCGACGATACCATGCTATGACCCAAGACGCCCGGAACCCGCGATGAACCCACAAGATCTACCGCTGCTGCTCGAACGCAAAATGCCCTACGGTAAATACCAGGGCCGGGCGATTGCTGATTTGCCTGGCCACTATCTCAACTGGTTTGCCCGGGAAGGCTTTCCCCAGGGCGAGATCGGCCGGTTGCTGGCCCTGATGCAGGAAATCGATCACAACGGCCTGTCCTATCTGCTTGAGCCGCTGAGACGCGCACAGCGGCCCCACTCGGCAGGCTAGGCCGCGCAGCCGGCTTAGATCGGATCGTTGCGATACAGCAGCTCATCCGGCAGATGTTGCACATAGTCATCCGCTTGCGGCGGCATCTGCAGGTGGTAGCCTTGTTCCTCAAGGTTGCGCAGTACCGTGTGGATATCTTCCCGGGCCAGCGTGCGCTCTGGCGTCAGCACTAAATCCATGGCCAACAGCGGCTGGCCAAAAAACTGCATCAATGGCTCCGGCAGCTCACTCATGTCCTTCTTGCGCGGTACGTACAGATACATGCCGTCCTTGCGTTTGCTGCGGTAGATGGAGCACATGACTTTCATTAGGCGTGATCCCTGGCATTGGCCACCGCGAGCAACTCGTCACCCATCAAGGTTCGCCGCCAGCCGCTCAGCCCATCGGGCAACTGATAAACGCCGCCCGGATAACCGCTGCGGACCAGCGCTTCCAGATGTTTTTTGCGCAGCATCAGCTCCTCGGCCATACCCAGATGAGCGGCATGCCGCTGACCCACCTTGCGCAGCGCCTTGAGCAATTTATTGGCCTCTGTGGGCAAGGGTTCCGGCAAGCGTTGCGGCCAACCCTGTTCAGGGACTTCCTGGCCAGTGCGGATCAGCTCGAGAATCGCCTGGCCGTCCTGTCGCACGCTGCGCGGATGCATGTCTTCGATGCGCGACAGTGCTTGCAGACTGTCTGGCTGACGCTGGGCCAACGGGCACAGCGTTTTTTCGCGCAACAGCCGATTGCGCGCCTGGTCACGCTGGCGTGACTCCTGCTCACGCCAGCTGGCCAGCACCTTGAGCACCGCGAGCTCGGAGGGCTGCAAACGCCAGGCTTGTTTGATACTCAGGTATGCCGTTTCCGGCTCCTGAATCCGCGCAGCAGCATTGACCAGCTCAGCGCTATCCTGCAGCAACCAGTTTGTCAGCCCTGCCGCCTCGATACGCGGCCCGAGCACTTGATAGAGCTCCGCCAGATGCAGCGCATCGGCTGCAGCGTAGGTGACCTGATTGGCGCTCAATGGCCGTTGCAACCAGTTGGAGCGGGTTTCTGCGTTGGACAGTTCGATGTTCAACAGCGCCTTGACCAGGCGCGAATAACCCATGGAAAAATCCATGCCCAGATAAGCCGCAGCCAGCTGCGTATCAAACAGCGGCGCTGGCGCGACGCCACACAGCTTCATAAAGACGTCAAGATCTTCGCTGCACGCATGCAATACCTTGATCACCGTCGGGCTTTGCAACAGCGCCACCAGCGGCGACCAGTCGGTAATGGCCAGCGGGTCAATCAGATACGCCGCCTGGCCATCGCCGATCTGAATCAGGCCGGCGATCGGGAAAAATGTCTCGGTCCGCTCAAACTCGGTATCCACGGCGACATAGGGAAGCTCGAGCCAGCGCTCGCACCACTGCGCCAGATCAGCGTTATTATCAATCATCAAGGGTTCAGCCAGCGCGCTCGTCATATGCAACCTTCATTCATTTTCAGCGCATCAGTATACCTGATCGGCTGCGCAAGCGCGGCTGATCAGGTTGGGTACTGTTATATGACAAGAGTCATTCAAGATTGATCCCGGTCAACCGATACCCTATCAGCATCTTTATACTGGCCACCCCTGCATATCACGGCGGGGATGCAGCCTACCGACAGGAGCTATAGCGTGGTCCTTCAGCATCTACCGTTAAAGTACAAGTTCTGGGCCGTTAACTCGGTAGCCTTTGTCACCACCCCTTTGCTGGTGCTGGCCGCGCTGTGGACCGAGCAACATGGCCTTCAAGACCAGCGTCAGCAACTGGCCCGCGCCTTGCTGTCATCGGCCAATAGCTCGATACCGACCTTACCAGGCCTGGTGCAGATTCCACCCGCAGCCCGGTATCTCAAGCTGAGCGCCAAGCCCAACGCCGGACCCGTCTGGATACCCGCAGAGCAATTGGATAGCGCGGATGCCCGCCGGTACACCGGCATCTGGGCTAGCCAGCAGGCAAACCAGCCCTACCTGCTTGGCGTTGAGCGCACCGCCTTCTTGCCGCTGCTGATCAAGCGGGCAGCATTTTACGCGATCACCGTGACACTCTTGATGGTGTTGTTGCTGGTCGTTTCGCAGTTACTGATTGCCTTTATCACCGGGCATATCATTGCCCTGCGCAACGTCATGCTCAAGGTTCAGCAAGACGGCGATCTGACCCTGCGGGCTGAGGCGCAGTCGCGCGACGAAATCGGCTCCATCGCGCGGGCCTTCAACAGCATGCAAGCCTCCCAGCACGGCATTGTCAGCTCGGTCAGGCAAGCTGCCGAACAACTGGATCAAGGCGCGGCGAACCTGGCCCAGGTGCTGGGACAAATGAGCGCAGGAATGGCCAGCCAACAAAGCCAGACCGACATGGTCGCCGCCGCGTCCAACGAAATGAGCGCCACGGTACAGGATATCGCCCGTAACTCGTCCGCAACCCGCGACCAATCCAAACAGGCTGACCTGCTGGCGCATGAAGGCCGTGATCGCGTCCATCTGGTCAGTCAGACCATTGGCGGCCTGGCCACCAGCATAGAACGCTGCACGCGCCATATGGAGACGCTGCAAGGTCATAGCCAGGCAATCAGTGGCGTGGTCAGCGTGATCCGCAATATTGCCGAACAAACCAATCTGCTTGCCCTGAATGCCGCGATCGAAGCCGCCCGTGCCGGTGACTCTGGCCGGGGCTTTGCGGTGGTAGCTGACGAAGTACGGGCACTGGCACAACGGGTCCAGGCCTCAACTGAAGAGATTCAGCGCATGATAGAGGCGTTGCAGAGCGGCACCAGCGCGGCGGTTGAGGATATGCAGGCAAGTTCAGCGCTGACGCATGAATCGGTAGAACAAAGTCAGCACGCCGGTCAGGCACTGGCTGTCATTGCCGCGGCCGTCAGCCAGATTCGTGATGGGAATAGTGAGATCGCTTCGGCGGTAGAGCAACAAAGCGATGCCGCTGAGGCTATTACCGAAAGCGTGGTACAGATACGCGATGTGACGGAAAAGACCGTGAGTCTGGTGTCGCTCAGCGCGGCCACCAGCGAACAGCTGGCGGGTCTGGCACACACCCTGAGTAGCTCGGTGAGCCAGCTGAAAACCTGATATCGACAGCGCTGCGCCGATACCAGGAGACGCGGGCTTATTGCAGCGTGATACGATCCTGATTCTTGTCCAGGGTAGCCGCACCGATGCCCTTGACCTGTCCCAGGTCGTCAATCGCAGCGAATGCGCCATTGGCTTCGCGATACTCGACAATCGCTAGCGCCTTGGCCTGACCGACCCCCTGCAGGACCTCGGCGATTTCATCCGCACTGGCAGAGTTGATGTTGACGCTGACCACCGGGGCTTGGGTTGATTCTGCCAAAGCCGGCAAGGCAAACAGTGAGGCAAAAGACAGACAAACGGCAAGAATGAAATGCTTCATGGTAAAGCTCCTTTTTTATGAAAGATCGCCGCAATGCAGGGCTTAACTGCAGCGGATCAAGCCCGCTTCCCTGCGGCCGACCCAACTTAAAACAGCTTTATCAAAACACAAAAACCTTTTTGTTCTTAATGTGAAATGTATCTCACTATTCAGCTCACAGCGCTGCCAGACCCAGCATCAGGTCAGCCTGCAGATCCTCAACCTCCTCCAAGCCCACGGCAACGCGAATCAAACTATCGCGAATGCCCGCCGTAGCGCGGGTTTGCGGCGGCAGACGCCCGTGGGTTGTGGTGGCCGGATGGGTGATGGTGCTCTTGCTGTCACCCAGGTTGGCGGTGATCGACAGCAGGCGTGTAGCGTCAATGAATCGCCAGGCGGCCTCACGACCACCCACCACTTCAAAGCTGACCACGGCGCCGAAGGCTTTCTGCTGACGCTTGGCCAGTTCATGCTGCGGATGACTGGGCAGGCCAGCGTAATAAACGTGCTCGATGCCAGGCTGTTGCTCAAGCCACTCGGCCAATTGTTGTGCGCTGGCACAATGGGCCTGCATGCGCAGACGCAAGGTTTCCAGTCCCTTGAGGAACACCCAGGCATTGAAGGGGCTGAGCGTCGGACCGGCGGTACGCAAAAAACCGACCACTTCCTGCATGTGCTCGCGGCGGCCAGCGACCACCCCGCCCAGGCAGCGGCCCTGGCCATCGATATACTTGGTAGCCGAGTGAATAATCAGATCAGCCCCCAGTTCCAGCGGCTTTTGCAGCGCAGGAGTACAGAAGCAATTATCCACTGCCAGCAGAGCGCCCTGGGCCTGAGCCACTTGTGCCAGCCCGCGGATATCCACCAGTTCGGCGAGCGGGTTGGAGGGCGACTCGACAAAAAACAGCTTGGTATTGGCCTTGCAGGCTGACTCCCAGGCCTTCAGGTCGGAAAGCACGACGTAATCGACTTCCACCCCGAAGCGTTGCAAATATTTATCGAACAGGCTGACCGTGGCGCCAAACACGCTGCGCGA
>JAWOGT010000141.1:0-4043 GCA_046496585.1 Halopseudomonas sp. | reverse complement strand
CGTCTGTCGCTGGTCGGCCCCGAAGCCACCGGCGACAGACGCAGCTCGCGCACCTCACTCGGCGCTGCACCCTGCTCAAGCAGCTGCTCGGTCTGCACCGTGAGTTCCTGGTGAATCTGCGGGATGAGCAAATCCTGTACGTCATCGGGCAGACTCTGGCGCAGGTTTTCGATCATTGCCGCCTGGTCGTCGTCACTCAGATTGGGGTCTTGCAGAATCGCCAGCCGCTCCAGGGTGAAGTGGTTGTAGACCTCTTCGGCGGCAAAAAAGGCCGCATGGGCTTGCGCGCTGAACAGCCGCGCGCGCAGGCGCTGCACCTGGTCTTCTCTGGCACGTAATGCGGCAATGTCAGCCACTACCGGGAAGCTCTGTTCCAGCTCGACCAGCGCGGTCTTGTAATCGATATAGTGCTGCAGCAATGCCAGCGACTGACCCAGAGCCGGCTCCCGCAGCTGGCTGGCCAGATAAAGGCGAATGCGCTCGGCGGCTTCATCAAAGCTGATTTCGCCGACGCTGGTAAAAAAGTAATCAAACAGGTAGCGCAACTGCTCGCTGATCACCAGGTGGCCTTGGGCATCGACTTCCAGGCTGCCATCAACTGCTGTGTCGCGCAGTGAATCAATACCCTCCGTGGGTGAAGACAGGCCCAGGCGTTTGCTCGATGGCTGCATGGCTTGGTAGGTCGGTAGCGGGGCAGCCGCCTGCGGTGCTTGCTCGCGCGCCGCCACCAGCGGCTCTTCTGGCGCGAGCAGTTGCCAGCCGACGAGGAGTGCCGCAGCGGCCACGGGGAGGTAGATCAACGCTTTCATTCAGGCTCCATTACGCAGCATTGGCAGGAAGGAGTCCGGCCGGGCCGCAAGGGCCGGCCGGATGGCGAGCAAGCGGTTCCTACAGACCCGCGTTTTTCAGCCGGTTGGCATGCTGGCGGTAGACCGACACCGGATTGGTTTCGAAGATGCTGGTCAGGCCGAAGACCTGATTGACTTCATCCAGGTGGTTCATGCGGTAGTTGTCGCGAATCACTGTGCCCAGGCGCGAACTGCAACGCCCCACCAGGCCGTCGTTAGCCTCAAAGCCGAACGGGATGGCGCTGGCACCCAGCAACACGTCGGAAATATCGAGGACGTTGGTCAGTGGGCTGGTGCCGCTCCATGAGTAATAGCGCACCCCGTTTACCTGGGCCGCTCCGCTACCGCAGGCGGTGGTTGGCAGGCCCTGGGGATAACGCGCGTTGAACCGCGCAGCGCCTTCCGAGTTCAGTGACTCCAGTGCACCCAGAGCGTTTTGTGGCGTGGTGGTATTGCTGCCTGAGAGGAAGTTGATCAAGCCGCCCAGGCCGTTAGTGATACCGGCGATGACGGCTTCACCGGCTGAACCGGACGGTACGTTACGGATAAAGTCGGCAGTTTTTGAGCCCTTGTGCGGCGCTCCGACGCTGGTCACCGAGGCGATCAGGTCAGGCCTGACGGCGGCAACGTAACGAATGGTCGGGCCGCCATGGCTATGGCCGATCAGGTTGACCTTGCGCTTGCCGCTGATGGCGACAATGTTCTCCACCTGTTTCAGCAACTGCTCGCCGCGTTTCTCCGAGGTGTCCAGTTGGCTGACGCTGGTGACATACACGCTGGCGCCACCACTGCGCAGATTGGACGGTATGCCGTACCAATAGTTGATGCCCAGAATGTTGTCGAAGCCGAGCATGCCGTGGGCCAGAACGATGGGGTATTGGGTTTGGGTATAGCTGGCTTGTGCCTGACCACAGACGGCCACGCTGGCGACCAGTCCGAGTGCCAGGGCGAGCCTGGTTTTGATGTGCATATGGATATGTCCTTTGTGCCTTGAAGCATTATTGTTATTTTTTCTGCCACAACGTCTTACAGATATGCCTCACGAGCATAGACAGGGGCTTGCGCAAACTAAAGCAGCTTAGAGCGGGTGCCAGGACCAAACCGATCGACTACTTTATGACTCGCCGGTCTAGGCCTCTGCTGCGGCATAATTCATCAAATAAATCCGATGAACGGTAGTTCAGCTCTTCCAGGTGCTGCTCCTTTGTTACCGGGCGCTGCGCCGGTGAACTAAAAAGGCTGTGATCTGTTAGTCTGGTTGATCCGCAGGCACCGGCAACAAGGATTTATGACCATGGTCGAAAGCACACTTTTGAATGGCTACGCGTTCTGGCTTCTGCTTGGGCTGTTATTGCTGGCTTCCGAGTTTTTCGTACCCGGGCTTATCGCGGCGTTCTTCGGGTTCGGCGCCCTGGTGGTCGGTGTTCTCACGTTATTGGGGCTGATCGAGTCCAGCGGCGCGCAGCTGGTCTGCTTTGCGTTGATCAGCCTGATGGCCTTGTTTGGTCTGCGGCGGCATTGCCAACGCTGGCTCAAGGGCACCGAGAGCGATCGCTCGCTCAAGGATCAGGATGATGCCGGTTTTATTGGCGCGCGGGTGCAGGTGCTGGATGATTTCGTCGACGGCGTCGGCGATGTGTTGCTCAATGGTGCCAAGTGGGACGCTGAGTCCAGTGAGGCGTTAGTGGCGGGTGAGCACGCCTGGGTAATGGATCATAACGGCATCGTCCTCAAGGTCAGTCGGCAACGCCCCTGAGCGAATAGTTTTTTTCAGTGATTTATAACGGAGCAAGTAAATGGATATTGCAACAATGATTTCGTTGGCCTTTCTGGTATTGGTCGTCATCGCGGTGGGCAAGACCGCGCGTATTGTCCCGCAGCGATCGGCCTTTATTGTCGAGCGGCTGGGCAAGTATGCCAAGACTCTGGAAGCCGGTTTTCACCTGCTGATTCCCTTTGTCGACCGGGTCTCCTACAAGCACACGCTGAAGGAAGAAGCCATCGACGTGCCGAGTCAGGCCTGTGTGACCAAGGACAACATTCAGGTGGTGGTCAATGGTGTGCTCTATCTTCAGGTAGTGGATGCCAAGCTGGCCAGTTATGGCATCAACGATTATCGCTATGCGGCCATGCAGTTGGCGCAAACCACGCTGCGTTCGGTGGTCGGCAAGATCGAGCTGGACAAGACCTTTGAGGAGCGTGAAACCATTAACACCCAGGTGGTGCTGGCGCTGGACGAGGCGGCCAAGCCCTGGGGTGTGAAGGTGCTGCGTTATGAAATTGCCGATATCGAATTGCCGGCGACTATTCTCGACGCTCTGGAGAAGCAGATGCGCGCCGAGCGGGAACGTCGTGCCGTGGTCGCCCAGTCCGAAGGTGAGCGGGAAGCCAAGATCAATATCTCCGAAGGCATGAAGCAGGAAACCATCAACCTGTCCGAGGCTGACAAGCAGCGTCAGATCAACGAAGCCGAAGGTCGTGCCCGGGAAATCGAGCTGATTGCCGAAGCGACCGCACAAGGGCTGCGCCGCGTTGCCGAGGCGATCAACACTGAAGGTGGCAAGGATGCGGTCGGTCTGCGGGTGGCCGAACAGTATGTGCGCGAATTCGGCAAATTGGCCAAGACCAACAACACCATGATTCTGCCGGCGGAGTTGAGCAATATCGGTTCTGCCGTGGCGGCGATTACCAAGACCATGGAAAGCGTCAGGCAGCCTTGATCCGATGGTGCTGACCTGAGGATCTATCTGATCTGATGGTGAAGAAAAACCCGGCAGTAGCCGGGTTTTTTGTGCGTGCTTATCTAGCTGGATGGCGCCGGGGTGGGGCTGGGTCTTTCCTTGAATCCTTCCAGTACCGACATCAACGCGGGAATTACCAGCAGCACCAGGAAGGTCGAGAATCCCAGACCAAAGGCAATGGAGGTGGCCATCGGAATCAGGAACTGCGCCTGCAGGGAGGTCTCAAACAGCAGCGGCAGCAGACCGCCGATGGTGGTCAGTGATGTCAGCAGTACCGCCCGCAAGCGTTGCACCACGGCCTCGTTCAACGCCTCGGTGATGTTCAGGCCGAGCGTACGTTGCTGCTGATAGAAGCTGACCAGAATAATCGAGTTGTTGACCACAATGCCGGACAGGCCGAATAAGCCGAAGAGTGACAGAATGGTCATGTTCAGGCCCATCACCCAGTGCCCGA
>JAWOGT010000377.1:0-17322 GCA_046496585.1 Halopseudomonas sp. | reverse complement strand
GCTGGCGTGGGGCAGCCGACGGATGTGATCCGCACGCATCTGGATTTAAGTCAGCGTTCATTCTGGAGTCTGAGTCACCGTGAAATTACCCGAGTTTATCCCTTTTGGCGACTGTCAGACCCTGAGTTTGCGGCAGATCGATCGGTTAAATGGCCTGGCCAAGGGCAGCACCTTTCGTCTGTTCAAGGTGCACCGACAGCAGCTGCTGGAAGGGCAGGACTATGTTTACCTGAGCGCCGCGGAGCATGGCAAGCTGATCGAGCAGCTCAAGGCCAGAGGGCAGATCTACGCTAGCAGCGTGCACTTGCTGCTGTTTACCCGCCGCGGTTATGAACGTTTGCAGGCGTTGGCGCAGCCCGTCTGAAGCGCCTGGCGGGCGATCGCCAGGCGCAACCTCAGAGCTTTTCCAGACAGCCGGCAAGCTTGTCGGTCAGTGTCTGCAGGGCTTCTTCGTAGCCGCGTGCCGAGACCGGGGTGGCCCCGCCCAGGGGATCGAGTTCGGCCTGCTCGACCTGCAGACCCTGGGTCAGGCTATGGATCAGGCGTGGGGTGAACTGCGGCTCACTGAACACGCAGCTCGGCTGCGCCGCCTGTAGCTGCTCGCGCAACAGGTTGATATGCCGCGCGCCTGGCTGCACTTCATGCGAGAGGCTGAAGATGCCTCGTGGCCGCAGGCCATAGTGGTCCTCGAAATAGCCATAACCATCATGGAAGACGAAATAGGCGCGATCCTGCAAGGGGTCCAGTCGTGCCTTCAGGCGCGCATCCAGTGCCTGGACGCGTTCGGCGAAGGCGTCGGCATTGGCGCTCAGCTGCTCACCCTGGAGTGGATACAGGCTGGTCAGATCGTCGGCCATAAACCGCGCTAGATAAATCGCGTTGTCCGGCGACAGCCAGATATGCGGGTCCAGTGTGCCGTGGTCGTGATCATGCCCATGGCTTTGACGGCTGCCATGTTCGTTTTCATCCTCGAGAAAGTTGATCGACTGCAGCTGCTCGCGCACCTGGATGCCGGGCAGATGCAGCAGCGCCTGGGCATTGGCTTGGCGCTCGAGCACGTCCTCGAGGAACAGTTCCAGCTCCGGCCCGATCCAGTAAATACGCTGCGCATCCAGCAGCGCACGGCGGTCTGATGGCCGCAGAGCGTAGCTGTGCGGTGAATCGCCGGCGCGCAACAGCAGCGTTGGGGTGTCGATGCCTTCCAGGACCGCGGCGGCGATCTGCTGCAGTGGCTGGATGGTCGTCAGCACCTGGGTGCCGCCAGCCAGCACAGGGAAAGACAGGGCCAGGCTGACAAGCAGCATGGACAGTGAGCGCAACAGCATGGGCGTACCTCCGGGATCAGAATTGTTATATGATAACAGCAGTAAAGCCGTTGACCAGTCTCCCTTTGAAGGCCCGCCCGCGATGAGCAACCTCAGCCTGCCCCACGACCCGCATCAACCGCATGATCACAGCGCCTGTGTGCATGACGCGCTGGCCGCCGCCGAACAGCTGTGCGCGCGCTCGGGTGTGCGTTTTACCGCGCTGCGCAAACGCGTGCTGGAGTTGGTCTGGGATAGCCACAGGCCGTTGGGCGCCTACGATATTCTGGAGGTGCTGGCCAGGGAAGACGGTCGCCGTGCGGCGCCACCGACCGTCTACCGGGCGCTGGATTTTCTGCTGGATCAGGGCCTGGTGCATCGCATTGCCTCGCTGAACGCCTTTATCGGCTGCGCCCACCCGGAACAGGCGCATCAGGGGCAGTTTCTCATCTGCCGCCAATGCCAGATCGCCATCGAGCTGGACAACCGCGCCATTCAGTCGGCCATCGCCGCCAGCGCCAAGGGTTTCGGCTTTCAGGTGGAAGGTGAAACCGTGGAAGTCACCGGCCTGTGCGCCCAGTGCCAGGCGGCGGCATGAACCAGTCACTGCTGAGCCTGAGCAATGTGAGCCTGCGCCTGCACGGCAACCCGGTATTGGAATCGGTCAGCCTGAGCGTCAAGCGCGGCGAAATCGTCACCTTGATCGGCCCCAATGGGGCGGGTAAAACCAGCCTGGTGCGCGTGGTGCTGGGTTTGCTCAAGGCCGATTCGGGCCAGGTACAGCGCCAGCCGCGCCTGCGCATCGGCTATATGCCGCAGAAGCTGCAGGTGGATGCGACCCTGCCGCTGACGGTAATGCGCTTTTTGCTGCTGGCGCCGGGTGCCAAGCGCGCGGAGGCGCTGCAGGCGCTCGACGATGTCGGCGCCAGGCATTTGCTCGAGCGCCCGCTGCAACAGGTCTCCGGCGGTGAGCTGCAACGCATCCTGCTGGCCCGGGCATTGCTGCGCAATCCGGACCTGCTGGTACTCGATGAGCCGGTGCAGGGTGTGGACGTCAACGGCCAGATCGAGTTGTACCAACTGATTACCCGCCTGCGTGACCGCTACAACTGCGGCGTGCTGATGGTCTCGCATGATCTGCATCTGGTCATGGCGACCACCAACACCGTAGTCTGCCTGAACCGCCATGTCTGCTGTTCCGGGCACCCGGAGCAGGTCAGTATGGACCCGGCCTTTGTCGCGCTGTTCGGCGAGCAGGCCAGCGCGCTGGCGGTGTACAACCACCACCATGACCACGATCACGATCTGCATGGCGAGGTGGTCGAAGCCTCGGCTGCGCATAAATCACCCGCAGCGCACACTCATCAGCATGGACCCGATTGCAAGCATGCCTGACTTTCTGATTTACGCGCTGCTCGCCGGTCTGGCGCTGGCGCTGGTCGCCGGCCCGCTGGGTTCCTTCGTGGTCTGGCGGCGCATGGCCTATTTTGGCGACACCCTGTCGCACTCGGCGCTGCTGGGTATTGCCCTGGGTATTTTGCTGGATATCAACCTGACCCTCGCGGTGACCCTCGGCTGCGTGTTGCTCGCGGTGTTGTTGGTCGCGCTGCAGCACCAGCAATGGCTGGCCAGCGATACGCTGCTGGGTATTCTGGCGCACAGCAGCCTGTCGCTGGGCCTGGTGGTGCTGGCGCTGACCGATAACGTGCGTATCGACCTGATGGCCTATCTGTTCGGCGATCTGCTGGCCATCGGTCGCGAGGATCTGACCTGGATGCTCGGTGGGCTGGTGATCGTCATAGTGCTGATGGGGCTGCTCTGGCGGCGCTTGTTGTCGGTGACCGTGCACGAGGAGCTGGCTCGGGTTGAAGGTCTGCCGGTCACCGCCATTCGCCTGGCATTGATGCTGCTGATCGCTATCGTCATCGCGGTGGCGATGAAAATCGTCGGCGTGCTGTTGATCACCTCGCTGCTGATCATTCCCCCGGCGGCGGCGCAGCGGCATGCGCGCACGCCCGAGCAGATGGCCATGGGTGCCAGTGTGCTCGGTTGTCTGGCGGTGCTCGGTGGTCTGGCGATGTCATGGCATCTGGATACGCCGGCTGGCCCGTCAATTGTGGTCAGCGCGGCGCTGTTGTTCATGTTCGCGGTCAGTGTGCCGCGCCGGGCCTGAGCCGCCCTGCCGCGTTTGTGTCTTGCCGCACCTGGCCGGCCGCACCTGGCCGGCCGCACCTGGCCGGCCGCACCTGGCCGGCCGCACCTGGCCGGCCGCACCATTACATGCGCTGTAACAGCTCGGCGATCCTGTTGTCCCCTTTCTCGGATAGGCTAAAGCGCCTTAGATCAATGAGCGCAGCGCTGCATGCATGACCCCCTGGTGATTCCCACAGATGACGGGCTGTATTGCCCTGCTGGCGATTTTCATATCGACCCCTGGCGGCCGGTGGCCACCGCGGTGATCACCCACGCGCATGCCGACCACGCCCGCGCCGGCCATCAACAGTATTACGCCCAGCACCTGAGCGTACCTATCCTGCGTCACCGGCTTGGCGAGCAGGTATTCACCGGCCTGGCCTACAGCGAGCAAAGGCGTTTTGGGCTCATTACCCTGAGTCTGCATTCAGCCGGGCACGTGCTCGGCTCGGCGCAGGTGCGGGTAGCCCATGACGATGGCCGGGTCTGGGTGGTCAGTGGCGATTACAAGCGCGATGCCGATCCGACCTGCGCGCCCTTCGAAGTGGTGCCCTGCGATACGCTGATTACCGAAGCCACCTTTGCCCTGCCCTGTTACCGCTGGCCGCCGGTGGAGGTCGTCGGCCAGCAGATCTGGGACTGGTGGTCCGGCAACCCGGACCGGCCGAGCATCCTGTTCACCTATGCCTTTGGCAAAGCCCAGCGGGTACTGGCGGCGCTGGCCGCGCATACCGATCGCACGGTCTATCTGCATGGCGCGATGGTCGCCTTGACCGAGCTGTATCGTGAAGCCGATGTGGCCATGCTGCCGACCCAGCCGGTCTCTGCACTGCCGCGTCAGGAGAGCTTCAACGGCCAACTGATTCTGGCACCACCCTCTGCGGCCGGCTCGCCGTGGATGCGCCGCTTCAAGCATGCCAGCACCGGCTTTGCCTCGGGCTGGATGCGCATTCGCGGCAATCGTCGGCGCCGGGGTTACGATCAGGGTTTTGAACTCAGCGACCATGCCGACTGGCCGGCGCTGCTCGCTACCATCCGCGATTGTGGTGCCAGTACCGTGCTGACCACCCATGGCCGCAGCGATGAGCTGGTGCGCTACTTGCGTGAGCACCAGGGTATCGATGCCCGCGCGCTGACCACTCTGTACGGCGGCGAGGACGATTGATGCAGGCCTTTGCCGATCTGTATGCCGAACTCGATGCCACCACCCGCACCCAGGTCAAATTGGATGCGCTGATTGCTTACTTTCGCGATGCGCCGCCAGCCGATGCGGCGTGGGCTGTCTATATGCTCGCCGGGCGACGGATGAAACGTCTGATCGGCCCGCGCAAATTGCGCGACTGGCTGGCTGAAGCCAGCGGCTTGCCGGACTGGCTGGTGGAGGAAACCTACCAGCACGTCGGCGATCTGGCGGAAACCATCAGCCTCTTGATGGAAGACGATGGCCCGCGCCGCGCGGTCGACGGCCCGCTGGCCGGATGGATCGAGCAGGCGATTCTCGGCTTGCGCCAGCTCGACGAGGCCGAGCAACAGCTCAATGTGACCGGCCAGTGGCGCAGTCTGCCGCGCGCGGCCTGCTTTCTGTACAACAAGTTGCTGACCGGTAGTCTGCGCGTGGGCGTGTCCCGCGGGCTGGTCGAGCGGGCGCTGGCGGCCTTGGGCGATTTGCCGCGGGCCTTGATCGCGCGGCGCTTGATCGGCGAGTTCGAACCCAGTGCTGCATTTTTCACCGCGCTATTCGATGAAGAACAGCGCGAGGAGCGCGAAGGTCAGCCTTACCCGTTCTTTCTGGCCTCGCCGCTGGAAACTGAACCGCAGATGCTCGGCGATCTGCAGGACTGGCTGGCCGAGTGGAAGTGGGATGGTATTCGCGCGCAACTGATTGCTCGGCCGGGCGGCATCTGGCTCTGGTCCCGCGGCGAGGAGCCGATGAACGGGCGCTTCCCGGAAGTGGAAGCCGCCGCAGTGGATTTGCCGGAGCTAGTGCTCGACGGTGAAATCCTTGCCTGGGACACCGCCGTGCTGCCGTTCTCGCAGATGCAGCGGCGTATCCAGCGCAAGACCCTTGGCGAGAAACTGCTGCGCGAGGTGCCGGTCATCTTCCTTGCCTATGACGTGCTGGAATACCAGCAGCAGGATTGGCGCGAACGGCCGCTGCGTGAGCGCCGAGCGCTATTGGAGGCGTTGCTGGCTGAGCGTGGGCAAAGCGCAATTCGCCTCAGCCCCAGCGTCAGCGGCGCTGAATGGAGCGCGCTGGCCACCCAGCGCGACAGCAGCCGCGAACGTATGGTCGAAGGATTGATGCTCAAGCGTCTGGACAGCCCCTATCGCAGCGGCCGGATCCGCGGTGACTGGTGGAAGTGGAAGATCGAGCCGCTGACCATTGATGCGGTACTGCTCTACGCCCAGCCGGGCCATGGTCGCCGCGCCAATCTGTATACCGATTACACTCTGGCGGTGCGCGATGGCGACACCTATGTGCCCATCGCCAAGGCCTATTCGGGGCTGACCGACAAGGAAATCCAGAAACTCGATCACTGGATACGCCGCAATACCCTGGAGAAGTTCGGCCCGGTGCGTTCACTGAAACCCGAGCAGGTGCTGGAAATCGCTTTTGAAGGCATTCAACCCTCGCCCCGCCACAAGTCCGGCATCGCCCTGCGCTTTCCGCGGATTGCGCGCTGGCGCCAGGACAAGCCGCTGGCCGAGGCCGATACGCTGGAGCAGGTCAAGGACCTGCTGCGTCTGTATGGCGGTTAAGCCCGCGGCAGCCAAGGGCGCGGGCGACGGTCTGGCGAGCGTCGAAGCCTGGTTTGCCCGGCAGGGCTGGACCCCCGCGCCGTTTCAGCGTCAGGCCTGGCAGGCGTTTCGGGCCGGGCGCAGCGGCCTGATTCATGCCTCGACCGGCTCGGGCAAAACCCTCGCCGCGTGGCTGGGTCCGGTGGCGGAGGCGCTGGACAAACCGGCCCGCACTGGTGGTCTGCGGGTACTCTGGATCACCCCCTTGCGCGCGTTGGCCAGTGACACCGCCGGACACCTGCAGCAGGCAGTCGATGCGCTGGGGCTGGGTTGGACAGTCGAGACCCGCACCGGCGATACCCCTGCCAGCGTGCGCGCGCGGCAACGGCGCAAGTTGCCGGAAACCCTGATCACTACCCCGGAAAGTCTCTCGGTGCTGCTCTCCTATCGTAACGCCGAAGACAGCTTCAAGCATCTGGAGGCGGTGATCGTCGATGAATGGCACGAGCTGCTCGGTAACAAGCGCGGCGTGCAGCTGCAATTGTGCCTAGCCTGGTTGCGCGCGCGGCATTCAGCGCTGCCGGTCTGGGGCCTGTCGGCGACCCTGGGTAATCTGGATGAAGCCATGGCGGTGCTGCTCGGCGAAGGGGCTGAACCGGGCGCGCGGATCGCCGGCCCGCAGAGCAAACCCTTGAGCATTCGCGGGCTGTGCCCGGCCAATGTCGAGCGCTTTCCCTGGGCGGGCCATCTGGGCCTGTCGCAGCTGGATGGGGTGCTCGAGTACCTGGGCGAAGGTCAGACCGCGCTGCTGTTTACCAATACCCGCTCCCAGGCCGAGCTCTGGTTCGAGGCGATTCTCAAGGCGCGGCTTGAATGGCTGACGGAGCTTGGTCTGCACCATGGCTCGATCGACCGCAAGGTGCGCCGGCGCATCGAGGAGGGTCTGCGCCAGGGCGATTTCCGCTGCGTGGTCTGTACCTCGAGCCTGGACCTGGGGGTGGATTTCTCGCCGGTGGACCGGGTAGTGCAGGTCGGCAGCCCCAAGGGCGTGGCGCGGCTGATGCAGCGCGCCGGCCGCTCCGGCCACCAGCCGGGCGCCGCCAGCGAGATTCTCTGCGTGCCCAGCCACGCGCTGGAGCTGGTGGAAATCGCCGCCGTGCGCCGCGCCTGGGCAGCCGGCCGCGTCGAGGCGCGACGGCCACCGCGGCTAAGCCTGGATGTGCTGGTGCAGCATCTGGTGACCCTGGCGGCCGGCCCCGGCTTCCTCGCCGAGCAGGTGCTGGTCGAGTTGCGTAGCACGCATGCCTTTGCCGGGCTGGATGAGGACACATTCCACTGGTGCCTGTTGTTTATTACCCAGGGCGGCCCGGTACTGGAGCACTACCCGCAGTTCCAGCGCGTGGTCATACAGGAAGGCCACTATCGCGTGGAAGATACCGGCATTGCGCGCCGTCATCGCCTGTCGATTGGCACCATTACCAGCGACGCGCAGATCCAGGTGCGCTTTATGAAAGGCGGCAGTCTGGGCAGTATCGAGGAAACCTTTATTGCCCGGCTCAAGCCCGGCGATGTCTTCCTGTTTTCCGGTCGCGCGCTGGAACTGGTCAAGGTGCGCGACCTGGTCGCCTATGTGCGCCTGGCCAAAACCCGGCGGCATAGCGTGCCGCGCTGGCATGGCGGGCGCCTGCCGCTGTCCAGCGAATTGGCTGACAGCGTCCTGGAGATTTTCGAGGAAGTGCAGGCCGGCGTGTATCAGGACCCGGAAGTCGAAGCCATCGCCCCGGTGCTGGAACTGCAGAAACAGCAGTCGGCGTTGCCCAGCCGTGCGCGGCTGTTGATCGAACGCTGCAGCTCGCGAGAGGGTCAGCATCTGTTCGTCTATCCCTTTGCCGGGCGCCTGGCCCATGAAGGTCTGGCCGCGCTGCTGGCCTGGCGTTTGGGGCAGCTGACCCCGGCGACCTTCGCGTTGTCGGTCAACGATTACGGCCTTGAGTTGCTGACCTCAACCCGGCTGCCGGAACTGAGCGAAGCTGACTGGCGGGCACTGCTCGCCCCGGCAGATTTGCTTGAACATGTACTGGCGGCATTGAACGCCGGTGAACTGGCGCGCCGGCAGTTCCGCGATATCGCCCGGGTCAGTGGGCTGGTGTTTCAGGGCTTCCCCGGGCAGGGTAAAAGTGACCGGCAATTGCAGGCCTCCAGCGGCCTGCTATACGATACCTTGCTGCGCTACGACCCCGAACACCGGCTGCTGGCTCAGGCCAGCCGCGAGGTACTCGAGGATCAACTGGAGATGCAGCGCCTGCGCGCGGTACTCGAGCGTGCAGCCGGGCAACAGCTGCTGCTGATAGCCCTTGAGCGCTTCTCGCCGCTGGCCTTTCCGCTGTGGGTCGAACGCCAGCGCAATAGAATCAGCACCGAAGGCTGGCGCGAGCGGGTTCAGCGGATGCTGGCCAGCCTTGAGAAGCAGGCTGCACGACAAGCGAAGAGACGCCCTTGAGCCGCACCTTGAATTGGCCGTTGGCCGGCGCTGATGTGGTGCTGCATGGCGACCGCGCGCTGTTTTATCCTGCAGAGTCTGCGTTAATGGTCGCCGACACCCATTTCGGCAAGGCGGCGCTGATGCGCCGCCGCGGTTTGGCGGTCCCCAGCGGCCAGAGTCGGGATGATTTGCAGCGCCTGTCCCAGCTGCTGGATGAGTTCTGCCCCCAACGGCTTATTGTCCTAGGCGATTTTTTTCACCACCGGCCCATGCCTGGCGAACCGTTTCTGGATCTTTTCCCCGGCTGGCTGGCCGAGCATCGAGCGGTTTCGGTGGAGGCGGTGGTGGGCAATCACGACCGTCACGCTGCCGGGCTGGAGTTCGGTTTGCAGTGGCATGACTACCTTGATCTGGGTCCCTTTCGCCTGCGCCATGAGCCCGAACAGGTGCCCGGGCGTCATGTGCTCGCCGGGCATCTGCACCCGGTGCTCACCTTACAGGTCGCGGCCGATCGCTTGCGCGCGCCGGTGTTCTGGTTCCGTGAGCAGGTCAGTGTGTTGCCGTCGTTTGGCGCGCTGACGGGCGGCTGGGAACTGCCACGCCCGTCGGAAGGTAAAACCGTATTGGTGGTCGAGGGCGAGCTGTTTCAGGGGCCGGATTAAGGCCGCGCGTTCAGCTATTGTGTAACGGCCGTTGCAGACGGGTTGAGCATTCAGCCAACAATGCTTATGCTGTATTTATATACAGTGTAAGGGTGTGACATGGAGCTGATTGAAAAACTCACCATCCTGGCCGATGCGGCGAAGTACGATGCGTCCTGTGCCAGCAGTGGCGCGCCCAAGCGCAGCTCCAGGGGCAAGGAAGGTATCGGCGCGAGCTCTGGCATGGGCATTTGCCACAGCTACACACCCGATGGTCGCTGTGTGTCGTTACTGAAAATCCTGCTGACCAACTTTTGTCTGTACGACTGCCAGTACTGCGTCAACCGCCGCTCCAGTGACGTGCCACGGGCACGCTTTATGCCCGAGGAAGTGGTCAAGCTGACGCTGGACTTCTACCAGCGCAACTATGTCAGCGGACTGTTTTTAAGCTCGGGCATCATCCAGTCCCCCGATTACACCATGGAGCAGTTGATCCGGGTGGCCAAGCTGTTGCGCGAAGCGCATCTGTTTCGCGGCTATATCCACCTTAAAACCATCCCCGAGGCGGATCCGGCGCTGATCGAAGAGGCTGGCCGTTATGCCGATCGGCTGAGTGTGAATATCGAATTGCCGAGCCCCGACAGCCTGATCCGCCTGGCACCCGAAAAGCGCATCGACAGCATTACCGGGGCCATGGCGACGATCGACAGCGCTTCACACGAGTCCCGCGCAGACAAGCGCGCACCGAAGTTCGCTCCGGGCGGGCAGAGCACCCAGATGATCGTCGGCGCCGATAACAGCGATGACAGCCGCATATTGCATACGGCTGAAGCCTTGTACGGCGATTACCGCCTGCGCCGGGTCTACTATTCGGCGTTCACTCCGATTCCCAACAGCCCCGCTTCGGTACCCTTCCAGGCGCCGCCGCTGCTGCGTGAGCACCGCTTGTATCAGGCCGATTTTCTGCTGCGCAGCTACGGCTTCAAGGCCGCTGAACTGATCGGCGCGCAGGGCAATCTGCCGCTGGATATCGACCCCAAGCTGGCCTGGGCGCTGGTCAACCGGGCGCAGTTTCCGGTTGATCTGAATCTGGCTGAACCGGCGATGATCGCCCGCGTGCCGGGTATCGGCATTCGCTCGGCGCAGCGTATCGTCAGTCTGCGGCGGCTCAAGCGCATCCGTTTTGAAGATCTGCTGCGCATGCGCTGCGGGATCGACAAGGCGCGGCCATTTATCGTCACCAGCGACTATCGCCCGCGTCAGGACAGCATGGAATCCAGCCAGCTGCGCCGGCAGTTGAGCGATCAACCGGCGCAGCTGGCGCTGTGGGCATGAGGTAGCGCTATGCAAGTGCTGTGCTGTGAAGATGACTTTGACTGCTGGCGTGAGCAGGCCCGGCAATTGCTGGCCGCAGCAACAGCGCCGCACGCGGTAGTCTGGGAAGACCAGGCTAACCCGCAGCTGTTTGCCGCAGAGCCGCTGGCGTCTTATGCCGGTCAGGTGCAACCCGTGCGCGTGCCGAAAGCCTTGCTGTGCGAGCTGAAAAGTGCCGCGCGCTACCGCATGGCCGGGCGTTGGAACTTGCTGTACCGGATTCTCTGGCGGGTGGTCAACGGCGAGCGCCAAGCGACGCTGGCCGGTGACCGGGATGGCAGTGAGCTGCAGCGGCGGATCAAGGCGGTCAGCCGTGAGGCGCACCATCTGCACGCCTTTCTGCGTTTTCACCCGCTGCCGGACGACCAGGATCTGGATTATGTTGCCTGGCATGAGCCGGCGCACGACATTCTGGCCAGCGCGAGCCTGCATTTTGCTGAGCGTCTTGGCCGGCAACGCTGGTTGATCGCCACCCCGCGCGATGCGGTCTGGTATGACGGCCAGCAACTGGATTACCGGCAACCCTGCCCGCCGGAGTGGCAAGTACGTGCCGAGGCGGTGCGCGGCCAGGATGACGTCTTGTGGGAGACCTACTACGCGAGCATCTTCAACCCGGCACGGCTGAATCGTAAAGTCATGCAGGGCCATATGCCATTGCGGTTCTGGGCCGGCCTGACCGAAGGCAAACTGATCCCGCTATTGCTCAGCCAGGCGCGGGCCGGCGCGCAGAAGGACGGCCAGGCCGCGGGCGTCACGGGCAAGGCGGGGAAGGTGATTCGTCTGGCAGGTGACAAGGCGGTTGCCGCTGGGCCGGCAACCGCTGATCTTGTCGCTAAAGGCGTCTTGGCTAGGGAGCCATGATCCGCGGCAGCCATTGGCCCAGCTCCTGAGGCCGCAGCGGCGGCCGTAAAAAGCCGACATACTGGCCCTCAGGGTTGACGATCACTACCTGACCGCTGTGGTCGACCAGATAATTCTCGCTACTGGTGTCCGGCTCGATATAGGCGATGGATAGCGCCCGGGCCAACCTGGCCAGCTCTTGCGGGTCGCCGGTTGCGCCGTGAAAACCGGCGTTGAAAAAGCCCAGGTATTGCTGCATCTGCTCGGGGGTGTCGCGGTTCGGATCAACGCTGACCATGGTCACCCGTAACTGCTCAGCAGAGGCTGCTGGCAGGGTGCCGACCAGTTGCTTGAGTTCAGCCATGGTGGTCGGGCAAATATCCGGGCAGAAGGTGTAGCCGAAAAACAACAGATCCCACTGCCCGATCAGGTCGTCCTTGCCCCAGCTGCCGCCCGCGGCAGACAGCATATCAACCTCGGGTATACCGCGCGGACTGTCGAACAGAAATAGGCCGGCTTCCGAGAGCTGTTGACGATCCAGCGCGGGGGGGCGGGTGACCTTGTTGACGATGGCCCCGATCACCAGGGCAATGACGGCCAGGGTAATCAGGACGGTTTTTTGCACGCCACTTAAAGCCATCCGGCGACCCCCACGTAGTGGTCAACCAGCAGCGCAACGAAGATCCACAGCAGATACCAGAGTGAAAACTTGAAGGTCTTGATCGCCGCATGTGGGCGGCTGTCGCGCCACATGGCCCAGGCCCAATCGATAAAGCGGATGCCTAACACCAAGGCCACGGTCAGATAGATGATGCCGCTCATGTGAATGACATAGGGCAGCATGCTGACGGCGAGCAGAATAAAGGTGTAGAGCAGGATGTGCAGCTTGGTATAACGCTCGCCGTGGGTCACCGGCAGCATGGGAATGTCGACCTTGGCGTACTCCTCCTTGCGATGGATCGCCAGCGCCCAGAAATGCGGCGGCGTCCAGGCAAAGATGATCAGCACCAGCAGCAGCGCTTCGGCGTCGATCTGGCCAGTGACGGCGGTCCAGCCGAGCAGCGGCGGCGCCGCGCCGGCCAGGCCGCCGATAACGATATTCTGCGGGGTGGCACGCTTGAGAAAAGAGGTATAGACCACCGCGTAGCCGAGCAACGAAGCCAGTGTCAGCCAGGCGGTCAAGGCGTTGATCCAGTGCAGCAAAATGCCCATGCCGGCGGCGCCCAGCACCAGTGCGAACATAAGCGCCTGCAGCGGATTGACCCGGCCCTGGGCCAAAGGTCGACGCTGGGTACGCGCCATATGGATATCGATTTTGCGGTCGACGACATGATTGACTGCTGCGGCTGACCCGGCGCACAGGGCAATACCCAGATTGCCCAGCAGCAATACATGCCAGGGCACCATGCCTTCAGTCGCCAGCAACATGCCGATGGCGGAGGTGATGATCATCAGCGCGACAACCTTGGGCTTGGTCAGCTCCAGGTAATCGCGCCAGCCGGCGCTGGCCTGCGCAGTGTTGCTCATAACGGTCATCAGTGCTTCCCCCGACGCCTTGGGCGCCTGTCATTGTTGTACTTTACTGCGCTTTTCGGTGAAATCTGCTGAGTCAGTATGCGCCAGCCATCAGCGGCTGGCCAGCCTTGAGCCAGACCTCTCGCTACTGAAAATCGCATCTGCAGCGGGCGCGCGCAAGCGGTAATTGATCGCGACCACCACCAGCAGCAAGGTGGCCCCAACGGCGTTGTGCGCCACCGCCACGGCCAGCGGCAAATGCGCCACCACATTGGTGATGCCCAGGCCTACCTGGACGATCAGCACCAGGGTGAGCAAACCGGCCAGCTTCGGCATGCGCCGGTCCAGCAGTTTCCAGGCCAACATCAGGACCACCAGGCTGGTGACTATGGCACCGAGCCGGTGGGTGAAATGGATTGCTGTTCTGCCTTCGCCGAGCAGCATGCCACCCAGATAGTTAGGGCCGATTTCGTGGAACAGATGAAAGCCGGCAGCAAAGTCCATGTCGGGCCACCACTGCCCGTGGCACGTCGGGAAGTCCACACAGGCAACGGCCGCGTAGTTGGTGCTGGTCCAGCCGCCGAGGGTGATCTGGGCAATCACCACGGCCAGCGTCAGGCGGGCGAAAAACCGCAGTTTGGCCACGTTGGGGGTGGGCGCCAGGGCCGGGAAGCGACCAGACAGACGCAGGCACAGCAGCAATAACAGACTGAGGGTCGCGAAACCGCCGAGCAGATGCCCGGTGACGACTTGCGGCCAGAGCTTCAGCGTGACCGTCCACATGCCGAATATTGCCTGACAGATCACCAGCAGTAACAGACCGAAGCTCAGACCCACCGGGTAGCCCGGGACGCGCCTGTGCCGCAGGCTCATCAGGGCCAGGCCGAGAATAACCAGCCCCAACAGGCCGGCGGCATAACGGTGGACCATCTCGGCCCAGGCCTTGAAGACCTCTACCGGCTCGTCCGGGAAGCGCATCTCGGCGATCTGGATCGCGCTGTCGCTGCGCGGCACGCCAAGGAAGCCGTAGCAGCCAGGCCAGTCCGGACAGCCCAGGCCGGCATGCACCAGGCGGGTGTAGGCGCCCAGGATGACTACGACAAAACCCAGCGCCAGAGCGCCTAGAGCAAACAGGTAAGCGGATTTACGCATGATCTTTATCCTACCTTGGATACTTTCAAAAGATGCTTCAGATCGTCGAGCAATTGCTTGCCGGGTTCGTCCGCGTCCTGATGCAACACCACCCGACCCAGCGGGTCGACTACCCATAATTGCGGACCCTGCTGCCATTCCTGAGGACGGTTGCTCAGACTCGTCTGGTAGGCGTCGGCATCCAGCATGCTGCGGCCCAGCCGCGGATACTCGGACTCAAGCTGTTCCTGTAGTTGCGCAGAGGGCGGCGTAGCCAGAGCCAGCATATGCTCTACTCGGCCGGCTTCGCGGCCAAGGGCAACATTGATCTGCCGGGCCTCATGCAGCAGCTTTCGGCAAGCGGCCTCACACGCCTGCGGGCTGGTAACCAGGATACGCCAGGGCGCGCCGTAACCGACGGGTTCGACAGCCATGTGCCAATCTTCCAGCTGGATCTGCGGCTCTACCAGATCGGAGCGATTGGTATTGTTCTGCGGCATGAAGCCCATCTTGGCCATGACGCCGGCGATCAGAATCGGGCCCAGCACCACTGCAAAAATGGCCAGCAGCTTGAGCTGGCCACGGGGTTTGCCTGACTGTGCGGGCGCTGTATCGCTATTGCTCATTATTGTTTTTTTCCCGATGTTCAGGCTGAAATCCAGCCCAGATAAAGAGTGCCAGCAATGCTATGGCTAGTGCAAACCATTGCACGGCATAAGCGATATGTTTGCTGGCGGTCATGGGCAGCGGTGGCCAGTCCAGTGTAAAAGCCGCCTGGCTGCCGGTTTTAAGGCGCGCAGTCCAGCCGACCAAGGGTCGTTGTACTTCGGCGCTCATGCTGGCTAGATCGAGTCTCGAGATCAGCTTGGGCCAGCCAGAAGTGCCGCTGCTTTGCCCCAGCGTAAAGCCGTGTTCGGCGCCAGGCAGTGCTTCGGCATCCAGCTGCACGCTCTGCTCCGGCGTCGTCAGCACAGGACGCTGACGCCGGTCGGGCCAGGCGATCCAGCCACGGTTGACGATCAAGCTGAGCCCTGAAGCCTGGTCATCAAACACCTGGAGCACTTCCACGCCGGCCTGACCGCCACGAATGCGGTTATCCAATAACCAGATGCGCTCTGGATCAAATTGACCTTGCAGATATACAGGCCGCCAGCTGGGATCGGCTTGCTGCTGCAGTTGCGCCAGTGTTTCAGCAACGGCGCTGCGGTTGGCGTCCATATGCGCCTGCATTTGGCGCTTTTCATCGGCACGCTCAAGCTGCCAGAAGCCCAGTAGCACCAGCATAGGCAAAAAGGCCAGCAGGAATAACCAGAGCGGCCAGCCGGGGGCGAAACGTTTGGCGAAATGAGACATGGCAGCCTTGATTAACAACAGGGTCTATAATGCTCGAACCCCCACAAGCATGGATATTCGATTATGTGGTTGAAACTGGTCATTCTGGCCTTGCTGCTGGCGATTGTTGTCAGCTTGTTCAGTGGCCTGTTCTTTCTGGTCAAGGATACCAACGGTTCAGGTCGGCTGGTCACTGCACTGAGTGTGCGGATTGGTCTGACGGTCGCGATAATGCTGTTGATTGCCTATGGCTTCTGGTCCGGCCAGTTTGCCTGGAATACGCCCTGGTTGCGTTGAGCCAGGCCCCGCTAAGGGGTCTGGCTGCTGGTCATACCCCGGGGCAGAATCCGGGTCAGAATATATACACGAAAATAAACAAACCCACCCAGACCACATCGACGAAGTGCCAGTACCAGCTGGCCGCCTCGAAACCGAAATGGTTTTCCGGGGTAAAGTGCCCCTTGTGCACCCGCACCAGCATTACCGTAAGAATCACGGTACCCATAAACACGTGGGCGCCGTGGAAACCGGTAAGCATGAAGAAGGTCGCGCCATAAATGCCCGAGTTCAGCGTCAGCCCAAGATCCTGGTAGGCATGCACGTACTCGGCAATCTGCAGGCCGAGGAACACCACCGCCAGAACCACGGTCAGCAACAGCCAGTTTTTCAATGCACCGCGCTTGCCGGCCCGCAAGGCATGGTGGGCAAAGGTGACAGTGACACTGGAGGTGATCAGGATAATGGTATTGAGCAGCGGCAGCTGCCAAGGGCTGATGATTTCCTCCGGCCCGGGGAACGCGGTTGGATCAGGGTTGGTCATCAATGGCCAGGTGTACTGGAAGCCTTCCCAGAGCATGTTGCTGATGCCCTTGTCGCCTTCGCCCGACAGCCATGGGCCGGCAAAGGTGCGCACATAGAAGAGCGCGCCGAAAAAGGCCGCAAAGAACATCACTTCGGAGAAGATGAACCAGCCCATGCCCATGCGGAACGAGCGATCCATCTGTGCGCTGTAGAGCCCCTGATGGCTCTCGGTGATGACGTTGCCGAACCAGCCAAAAAACATCCAGGTAATGATCAGGGCGCCGGCCAACAGGGTCAGCAGGCCGCTCTCGCCGCTGGAGTTCATCAGCGTGCCTGCACCGAATACCGATGTCAGCAAGCCAATGGAGCCGACAATCGGCCATTTGCTCTGCGCCGGTACGTAATACGCTTCGTGCGTTGAAGGTGTGTCGTGACTCGCCATCTGTTGTTCTCCTTATCAGGCAGTCAAAAGTCAGTTGCTGTGCAACGCGGCCAGGTCGAGATCGAAGCTCGAAGCCATGCGCTCGGTCACATCAAACAGGGTATAGGACAGTGTCAGGCGGTGGACTTCGCTCGGAAGCTCCCGATCGACGATAAAGCGTACCGGCATGTCTATGCTTTCACCGGGCTGCAGCAGCTGCTGGGTAAAGCAGAAGCATTCGGTTTTGTGGAAATACGCCGCGGCCTTGGACGGTGAGACGCTGGGTATCGCCTGGGCGATCATCGGCTTGCTGGTCGGATTATGCGCAGTGAAGATCATTTCGTGCGTTTCACCGGGGTGCAGGGTCAGCTCGTTGGTCTGCGGGCCAAATGACCAGGCCATGCCTTCGGCATTGGTGGAAATGAACTGCACGCGCACTGAGCGATCGGCATCGACGCTGCCATCGCCACCTTCATAGGCGCTGGAATTGGTCTTGCCGTTGATGCCGAAGGCGTCACACATCACGTCATAGATAGGCACCAGCAGAAA
>JAWOGT010000368.1:0-4299 GCA_046496585.1 Halopseudomonas sp. | reverse complement strand
TCGATCATGGCTTACATAACCTCCTTCAGCGTGCGGCTCTGCGGCGCCATCTTGAACTCGACCGCTTCGACTTGCTCGGTCTTCCAGGAACGCAATGCCCAGATAATCAGACCAATGATAAAGAACGCCGATGGTGGCAGCAGCAGCAGACCATTGGGCTGATACCAGCCGCCTTCGTTGACCACGGGCAGTATCTCGATACCAAACAGCTTGCCAGCCCCGAACAGTTCGCGACAAAACGCCACCACAATAAGGATGAAGCTATAGCCCAGACCGTTGCCGATGCCGTCCAGAAAGCTCATGTGTGGCGGGTTCTGCATGGCAAACGCCTCAGCGCGACCCATGACGATACAGTTGGTAATGATCAAACCAACGAACACCGACAGCTGCTTGCTGATGTCATAGGCATAGGCCTTGAGCACCTGATCGACCACGATCACCAGCGACGCAATGATCACCATCTGCACGATCATGCGAATGGCACTGGGGATCTGGTTACGAATCACCGAAATGAACAAGTTGGATAGTGCGGTAACCGAGGTCAGTGCCAGACACATGACCAGTGTCACGTTCATGCTGGTAGTGACCGCCAGTGCCGAACAGATACCAAGAATCTGCAAGGCGATCGGGTTGTTACTGAAAATGGGCTCGAAGAGCACCTGTTTGGCGGTTGCCTTGGCCATGATTAAGCCTCCCCTTCATCAAGATTATCGAGGAATGGACCAAAGCCATTCTCACCTAGCCAGAACCGCACCAAATTTTCAACACCACGACTGGTCAAGGTAGCTCCAGCCAGGCCATCGACCTGATGTTCGGCGTTCGGGTTACTGCTGTCCACGCTGCCCTTGAGCACCTGCACCGCCACTTCGCCCTCTTCGTCATAGACCACCTTGCCGGTCCATTGCTGGCGCCAGTTCGGGTTGTCCACTTCGCCACCCAGACCGGGAGTTTCGGCATGCTGGTAAAAGCCCAAACCCACAACGGTCTTCAGGTCACCTTCCAGTGCGATGAAGCCATACAGCGTCGACCACAAGCCGTAGCCGTAAATCGGCAGGATCATGGTTTCAATGCCGTCCGCGTTCTCGACCATATAGACCGTGGCATAATCTTCCCGGCGGCGAATGCTGGCGATATCTTCAGAGGCGTCCAGGCGCTTGGACATTGCCGGGTCCTTGGCCGCTTTCTGCTGGTCATAGGCCAGCGGATCAATCTCGTCGCTGAATTCGCCAGTACGCAGATCAACTAACCGCGCGGTGACTTTTTCGAACTGGGCCTCGACATCAGCGCCCTCTTCAAGCAAGCCCGCAATCGACAGAATATTGCGCTTCTTGTCGAGCAGCTGATTGGTGATCTGGATTGGCTTGAGTGCAACCGCGGCGGCAGATACCACTACGGAGCAAACCAGACAGACCAGCAGCGCCACCGTAACAGTGCGGCGGACAGATTCTTTTTTACTGGACATGGCGTGCAAGCCTCCGCTTGATGTTGGCCTGGACGACAAAGTGATCGATCAGGGGGGCAAAGAGGTTGGCAAACAGAATGGCCAACATCATACCCTCAGGGAATGCCGGGTTGACCACGCGAATCAGCAGAACCATGACGCCGATCAGGGCACCAAAAATCCATTTACCCTGGTTGGTCATGGACGCCGATACCGGATCGGTCGCCATAAAGATCATGCCGAAAGCAAAACCACCGACCACCATATGCCAGTACCACGGCATGGCGAACATCGGGTTGGTTTCCGAGCCAATCATATTGAACAACAGGCTCATCGCGATCATGCCGGTCATCACACCCGCTACAATGCGCCAGTTGGCGATCTTGGTGGTCAGCAATACTGCGCCACCGAGGAAGATAGCCAGTGTCGACACCTCACCCATGGAGCCATGGATATTGCCGACAAAGGCATCCAGCCAGGTAATGCCGCCGTTGACTACCGCGTCAATACCACCGGAGGCCGCCAGGCTCAACGCCGTCGCGCCCGTGTAACCGTCGACCGCTGTCCATACCGAGTCACCTGAAATTTCCGCAGGGTAGGCGAAGAACAGGAAGGCACGACCGGTGAGCGCCGGATTGAGGAAGTTCTTACCGGTACCACCGAACACTTCCTTGCCGATCACGATACCAAAGCTGATACCCAGCGCGACCTGCCAGAGGGGAATATCGGGCGGCAAAATCAGTGCGAACAGGATCGAGGTAACAAAGAAACCTTCGTTGACTTCGTGCTTGCGAATAGACGCAAACAGCACTTCCCAAAAGCCGCCGACCAGGAAGGTAACCGCATAGACCGGCAGGAAGTAGGCCGCGCCGTGGACAAAATTGTCCCACAGGCTACCGGCATCAAACCCGGCAACCATCGCGATCAGACCGATACGCCAGCTCTCCTGAGCATCCAGCAGTTCAGGGTTGGCAGCGTAGATGCTGTTGGCCTGGAAGCCGATGTTGTACATCCCGTAGAAAATTACCGGGAAGGTACACAACCACACCGTGATCATCATCCGCTTCAGATCGAGACCATCTCGCACATGGGCAGTCGTTTTGGTGACACTGCCCGGGCGATAAAAGAAGGTATCAATCGCTTCATAGAGGGCGTAGAACTTTTCGTGCTTGCCGCCTTTTTCGAAGTTGTGTTCAATTTTGTCAAAAAATGTACGCAAACTCATGGCTTAACCCTCCTTCTCGATTTGGGCGAGGTTATCGCGCAAAATCGGGCCATACTCGTATTTGCCGGCACACACGTAGCTGCACAGAGCCAGATCCTCTTCATCCAGCTCCAGGCAACCCAGCTTCTGGGCCATGTCTGTGTCACCAACGATCAGGTAGCGCAAAAGTTGCGTGGGCAAAATATCCAGCGGCATGACCATCTCATAGTTCCCCAGGGGAACCATTGCCCGTGGGCTGCCATTGGTTGTAGTGGTGAAGTCGAACAGTTTGCTCGATTTGAGCTTGGAGACGAACACATTCAAGATAGAGTGCTTGTCCACACCGGCGCGCAGGTAGTGCAGCATCTGCCGCTCGCTGCCTTCAGCCAGTACCGAAATCTGTGTGTGAAAACGGCCCAGATAGCCAACCGGACCCTGGGCGTGACGACCGCCAAAGACAGAGCCTGAAATGACTCGATTGGTACCCGACTTGAGCTCACCTGCGGTCAATTCGTCCAGGCTCGCACCCAGGCGGGTTTTCAGCAGACGCGGCCTTTCGACCTGGGGACCGCCCAAGGCGACAACCCGCTCCGTCCACAACTGGCCCTCGGTGAACAACTTGCCGATCGCAATCACGTCCTGGTAGTTGATTTGCCAGACGCTCTTGGCGGCACTAACCGGATCCAGCAAGTGAATATGCGTGCCCGGCAGACCGGCAGGATGCGGGCCGGCAAAGCTCTCGCTACGCACACCATCGAGATTTTCACCGGGGATGCTGACACCTTCGGCCTTGCACAGCCAGATGTTGCCCAGGCGCGCCAGCACCTTCAGGCCATTCTCGAAATCAGCCGCATAGTGCTTGAGCACCACGACAGGATCCACAGCCAGTGGATTGGTATCGATAGCGGTAACGAAAATCGAATGAGGCTGGCTATCAACAGCCGGCGTCTTGCTGTACGGACGCGTCCGCAGTGCAGTCCAGAGACCGGACTGGATCAGCTGTTCGCGAACCTTTTGCGGCTCCAGGGAGGCCAGGCCAGCGGCGGCGTGAGCGTCGAAGCTGACGGCTTCATCACCGTCCACATCGATCACCACCGATTGCAGAACGCGCTTGTCGCCACGGTTGATGGCACGGACAACGCCCGCGGCCGGGGCGGTAAAGATCACGCCAGGTGTTTTTTTGTCGCTGAACAGGATCTGGCCAAGTTTGACCCGGTCCCCCTCCTGCACTTCCATGGTCGGTTTCATACCGTGGTAGTCGAAGCCGACAACGGCAACGCTGCGCGCAGGGCGAGCGTCTTCGATCGTCTGCTCGGGGGAGCCGGTGATTGGCAAATCCAAGCCCCGTTTGATTTTTATCATACGTATAGCCTAATCACTGGTTGGAATCGTCAAGGGTGGGCCGGCATCCGGCAAACGGAAATCCCAAGAAACTGCTCTGGGCAACAGACGCGGAAACATTGGGAAAGGGCCACAAACCCTCATCAAAAATCCCGCTAAGTATAAAGACCATGGACTACCAATGCTACTCAAGCCGTGGTTTTTTCAGGTTTCTTGCTGTTACACATTGGCACCGCAAGGCAATTGACGCGCGGCGGCCAAGGATCATTAATAAGTTGTTGATTAAATGGAGAACATCATGTTGAGAGCCGTT
>JAWOGT010000363.1:0-3217 GCA_046496585.1 Halopseudomonas sp. | reverse complement strand
GCGGTGCTCTTGTGGGTCGCCTGCGCGACCATGATCATCGGCGTGCTCGGGGCGGAGGGGCAGACCGAGGTGCGGCGCATTCTGTCCTTTCATATCGTCAGCCAGGTCGGCTACATGATCCTTGGTCTGGCGCTGGCGACGCCGCTGGCGCTGGCGGGGGCGGTGTTCTATTTGATTCACCATATCGTGGTCAAGGCCAACCTGTTCTTCGTCGGCGGTATTGCCGCCCGCATCACGGGCTCCGAGCGCTTGGCGGCCATGGGTGGGCTGTATGCGCGCACGCCGCTGCTGGCCATTCTGTTTGCCATCCCGGCGCTGTCGCTGGCGGGCATCCCGCCGCTGTCAGGCTTCTGGGCCAAGTTCGTGCTGGTCAAGGCGAGCCTGGATGCCGGGGTGTGGTTTGCCGCGTTCTTCGCCTTGTTTACCGGGATATTCACCTTGCTGTCGATGAGCAAGATCTGGAACGAAAGCTTCCTCAAGGCGCACCCGCAACCGGAGTTGCTCGGCGTTGCCGGCAGCGGTCCGCGTGGTGCCTGGATCACGGTGACGGCCTTGGCGCTGATCACTGTGGCGATTGGCCTGGGCGCCGGGCCGGTGATGGAGTACGCCATGGCGGCAGCGGTGCAGTTGATCGAAGCGCCGGCCTATCTGCAGTTGCTGAACCGGGGGAGCGAATGATGCTGTATGTGCATGTGCTGCTCGCCAGCGTGCTGGCTGCCGTGCTGGCGACGTTGAGTCCGATGTACTGGCTGCTGGCGTTTGCTGCGCTCTACCCGGTGTTCAGGCTGTTGGGGCTGTTTCATCACGCCAGTCGGGTGTATGCCCTGCGTATCGAAGCGGGGCTGGTCTTCGTGCCGTGGTTTACCTGGCAGGTATTCAGCGCGTCACTGGATGTAGCGAAGATCGTTCTGAACCCGCGCTATCAGGTTGAATCGGCGGTGCTACGCGTGCCGGTGCAGACCCGTGACAAACGTCTGATTACGCTACTTGGCTGTCTGCTGACACTGACGCCGGGCACGCTGGCGCTGGATTACCGCTCACGTAGCGGGGAAATGTTCGTGCATGTACTCGATACCCGTTCGGTGGAGTCGGTTGCCGGCGCCATTGGCGAGATCGAACGGCGCTTGATGCGCTGGGTACAGCCGCTGGGAGGTGACCAATGAATGTCGCACTGGCTGGAGCTGACTGGGTACTGCCGCTGGCCGGCGGCATGCTGGTGGTCAGCACGCTGCTGATCATGTGGCGCCTGCTGGTGGGGCCAAGCAGGCCGGATCGCGCGGTAGCGGTGGACGCCCTGACCATGATTGGCGTGGCCGGGGTGTCGCTACTGGCGCTGATGAGTGAGCAGGCGGTGCTATTGGACGTGGCGATCGTGTTGGCGATTGTCAGCTTTCTCGGTAGCGTCGCCTTTGCCCTGTTGTTCAAAGGTACGCATAGCAGCGACAATCCGCACGGGCAGCCGGAGCGCGTGTCGCCGGAGCCACCACCGCTTCAGGGTCAAGGTAAGGATAAGGGTGGCGAGCCATGAACGACTTTCTCGCGCTAGCCGGTTCGGCGTTCATATTGCTTGGCGCGCTGTTCAGTCTGCTGGGTGCGCTGGGCGTCTGGCGCCTGCCGGATGCCTACACGCGCATGCACTCGGCGAGCAAAGCCGGTGCCTTGGGCGCCATCCTGGTGCTGCTCGGGGTGTTGTTTGCTACCGCTGGCCTGGCCTGGCTGGAAACGCTGCTGGCGATTGCGGTATTGCTGGTCACGGCGCCGATGGCGGCCCATGCGATCTCCCGCGCGGGGCATATGGCCGGCGTCAGACCCAAGGTCGGCCCATTGGGCGATGCACTCGAACGCGCCAAGGATCGCGGCCTGGATCAACCCAGGGATGCGCAAGAATAGCCCGCGCGCATCCAATCAATCGGCTGAATTCATGACAGTGCAAGGCTGTGTGTGGATAATGGAGGGCTTGTCCGGGCCAGAGGCCCGGAATAACAGCTTGTAACAAGCCTGTACGGCCATTGACGGAGTGAGTCCTGCATGACCCTGGCGCTGATTGTGTTGCTACCCCTGCTGGGTAGCCTGTTACCTTTGCTGACGGTTCGCTTTGGCCGCTCGCTATGCGCGCTGGCGACCATGCTGGCGCCGGTCGTCGGGCTATTTCTACTGTGGCAGCTCGCGCCTGTGGTGTTCGATGGCGGCGTGGTGGTGCAGAGCTGGCCGTGGTTGACGCAGATCGGCTTGAACCTGAGCTTTCGCCTGGATGGCCTGGGCTTTCTGTTTGCGCTGCTGATCCAGGGGATCGGCATCCTGGTGATTCTCTACGCGCGTTACTACCTGTCCAAGCGTGACCCGATGGGCCGCTTTTTTGCTTTCCTGCTGTTCTTCATGGCGGCCATGCTCGGCGTGGTGCTCTCGGAAAACCTGCTGCTGATGATGTTCTTCTGGGAGCTGACCAGCCTGTCATCCTTCCTGCTGATTGGTTACTGGTCGCATTCCACCGATGCGCGCAAGGGTGCGCGCATGGCGCTGGCAGTGACCGGCGGCGGTGGTCTGGCGCTGTTGGCTGGTGTGCTGCTGCTGGGTCAGATTGTCGGCAGCTATGAGCTGACTGATGTACTGGCGGCCGGTGATGTGATCCGCAGCCATGCCTTGTATCCGGTGGTGCTGGTGCTGGTGCTGCTCGGCGCCTTCACCAAGTCGGCGCAATTTCCGTTTCATTTCTGGCTACCGCATGCGATGGCCGCGCCCACGCCGGTGTCGGCTTATCTGCACTCGGCAACCATGGTCAAGGCCGGCGTATTCTTGCTGGCGCGCTTCTATCCAGCGCTGGCGGATACCGACTTGTGGTTCTACCTGGTCAGTATTACCGGCATGATCACCTTGCTGCTGGGCGCCTGCACCGCGCTGTTCAAGCACGACCTCAAGGGCTTGCTGGCCTATTCGACCATCAGCCATCTGGGCTTGATTACTCTACTGTTCGGTCTGAGTACGCCCTTGGCCGCCGTCGCTGCGGTATTTCACATCATCAACCACGCGACCTTCAAGGCGTCGCTGTTTATGGCGGCGGGGATTATCGACCACGAGACCGGCACGCGGGATATGCGCCGCATCAACGGTCTGTGGCGATTCATGCCGCATACCGCAACGCTGGCCATGGTGGCGGCGTCAGCGATGGCCGGCGTGCCCTTGCTGAATGGTTTTCTGAGCAAGGAAATGTTCTTTACTG
>JAWOGT010000360.1:0-3232 GCA_046496585.1 Halopseudomonas sp. | reverse complement strand
GCCAAAGGTCAACCCCACTCCCACCAAAACCCACAACCACTCGGTTGCCATCATCCGTAAATCGTGATACGGGACAAGAAACGCCGGAGGCGGTAGGTACAGGAGCACATGCAAGATGCCCAACAAGCCTGCCGAAATTTCTACCAGGCGGAGGTAAACCGGGATGCGGCGGCGCAACGTCGCATCCAGCGTTTGGTGGCTCTGCCGTCGCAGTCCAATCGCTGCCATTAGACCGCCGGGGAAGCCTAACAGGTAATGGGCGAGGGTGTTGCCCCATTCGATGACCAAAGACGAATTGTTGCCCACGCGTTGTGCAGGCCAGATTAGCCACGCAGCGACGTAACCGCCGATCCACAGCAGGTTCAGTCCAATAAGCCAGCGCCGTCCATGAATGTGCGATGTCTCTTCAGGCAGAAAGGTTTGGATGCCCAGAGCGATGAGGAAAATGTAGGTGGGCTCGAAATCATCCACTGCAATGCGCGAGGCAATGCACGCGGAACAGGCCTGGCAATGGGGGCGGTAGAGGTGGTCACCGCTACGCCGAAAGCCCAGGTCGGATAACTGGCTATAGGTTGCCAGGTCTATTGGTTGCTGCGGATCCAGAAACAGAGTGGTCGCCCGCTGCTCCGGCAAGTAGCTGCACGCGTGGGGCTGCGTGGCATAGAACTTGAGATGGGCCAGATTAGTCATGGGGGCGCACTCGATGGATCGCTGTAACGATTATAGTAACTATTATAAAGGCAGTTTCTTGGCGCTTGAAGTTCCCCAGGCACTGGCTGAACCTTCCGGACACAGCACGTTCAGTCGCTCGATAAATTCATTTCTGCTCAGGCTCTGGGCACCAAAGCTGAACAGGTGATCGGTCGGCATTTGGCAATCGATCAGCTCGAAACCCCATTCGGCCAGTTGGCCTGCCAGATGAATGAAAGCCGTTTTCGACGCATTGGTTTGGCGGCTGAACATGGATTCGCCAAAAAAAACCTTGCCCAAGGCCAGTCCGTAAAGACCACCGACCAGGTGATCCTGGTCCCAGACCTCTACCGAGTGGGCGATACCCAGACGGTGCAGTTGCCGGTAGGCATCTTGCATCTCTTGGGTAATCCAGGTGGCATCAGTATAGTCGCGAGGCTCGGCGCAGCCCTGCATGACCTCGGCAAAAGCCCGGTCCAGGCTCACGCGAAACGGACTGTGCTTGAGAAACTTGCGCATGCTGCGCGATACATGCAGCTGCCGGGGTAGCAGTACCGTGCGCGGATTCGGGCACCACCAGAGCAGCGGCTGGCCGTCTTCATACCAGGGGAAGATGCCGGAGCGGTAGGCTTTGACCAGCCGCGCGGGCGATAGATCGCCACCCGCAGCCAATAGCCCCGGCGGTTCGTCCAGCGCCTGATCGGGGGACGGAAACTGCAGATCCTGTTCATCAAGCCAAGTCAGTTTAAGCATGCTGCGCCTGCTAGCAGTGAGAGATCAAAGGGCTAGCGCCCGATAAACCCACCAGTCAATCCCGGTTCAAGATTTAAAAGGTTTATCAAGAAGCTGATATAAGCTATTGTCATTTATGAATATAGTTCCATCACTCAGTGGAACGCAAACCAGTGCATGTGGTCAAGCTGACGGATTCTGGCAATCACCTGTCGTCAGTCTGTCGGCAGTGATTGTGAATTTTCCCGCCGGACTCGTACAATAACCGGCTGACCAATGATGGAAGCTTCCGTTTTGAAGGATAACAAAGCCCGAACAGCGCTGCCCGTATGGCGTGAACAATTGACATTGCGTCTTCGCGAAGGCGCGTTGCTGGCGATGATCGCCCTGTGTTTATACCTGTGTATGGCGCTGCTGACCTATCAGACTGCGGATCCGGGCTGGACCCGCAGTGGCGACATCGACCATGTCGGTAACGCCGCCGGCCGGATGGGCGCCTGGATTGCGGATGTGCTGCTGCTCAGTCTGGGTTACCTGGCCTATCTGTTTCCGATCATTGTCATGGTCAAGGCAGGCCAGATGTTTCGTCGCCGACACCTGCCCTTTATCTGGAACGGCTGGCTGTTTTCCTGGCGTCTGATCGGTTTCTTCCTGACTTTGTTTGCCGGTACGGCATTGGCGGCGTTGCATGGCACGCCGCCTGAAACCTTTCCCGAAGGCGCTCAGGCGGGCGGGGTGCTGGGTGAGTTACTCGCCGATCTGTCACAGCCAGTGCTCAACATGCAGGGCAGTACGCTGTTTTTTCTGACGCTGTTCCTGATCGGTTTGACGCTGTTTACCAACCTGTCCTGGCTCAAGTCCATGGAGCTGACCGGGCGCATCGCCCTGGACTTTGTCGATTTGCTCAAGCGGGCATGGCACAGCTGGCGTGCCCGGCGTGCCTCCTCGGCTGTCGAGCGGGTTCTGCCGGTAGCGCCACCACAGAGCGCGCCGCGCAGCGAGCCGCGCTTTACTCCTGCCGATCGCGGCCCGGCCGAGCCGCGACCGGCTGAAGCCGTCAAGGCGCAGCGCCCTGAATCACTTGCCAGGCCCGTGGCCCCCCGCGAGAACCGCCAACCACCGGAAATCGTGCCGCTGGAAAGCAAGCCCGTGGAGCCGAGTGTGCGGCTGAACAAGGAGAAGCAATCACGGCTGCTCAGCGATTCGGTCGAGCCTGGCTCACTGCCGCCGATCTCGTTGCTCGACCCGGCCAGCAAAAAAAATAAGGGCTTTTCCGCAGAGTCGCTGGAGGCTATGTCACGTCTGCTGGAGCTCAAGCTCAAGGATTTTGGCGTCGACGCCGAAGTTGAAAAAGTCCAGCCGGGTCCGGTGATTACCCGCTTCGAGATTCAACCGGCAGCCGGTGTGAAAGTCAGCAAGATTTCCAATCTGGCCAAGGATCTGGCCCGCTCGCTGGCGGTTATCAGTGTCCGTGTGGTCGAGGTGATCCCCGGCAAGACCACGGTAGGTATCGAGATTCCCAACGAGGATCGTGAGATTGTGCGCCTCTCAGAGGTGCTGCAGACGCGCGAATTCGACGAGGCCAGCTCGCCGGTAACCCTGGCGCTGGGCCATGATATTGGCGGTAATCCGGTGATGGCCGATCTGGCCAAGATGCCCCACCTGCTGGTGGCCGGTACCACGGGGTCGGGCAAGTCGGTCGGCGTGAACGCCATGCTGTTGAGTATTTTGTTCAAGTCACCGCCGGAAGAAGTGCGGCTGATCATGATTGACCCGAAAATGCTCGAACTGTCGATCTATGAAGGCATTC
>JAWOGT010000321.1:0-5294 GCA_046496585.1 Halopseudomonas sp. | reverse complement strand
TGCGCAACGCCTTGCATTACACGGAACGGGGCGAGGTGCGACTGCTGCTGAGCGCCGGCGGTTTCCGCGTTGAAGACTCCGGGCCGGGCGTGCCCAGCGATCAGCAAACGAATATTTTCGAGCCCTTTGTGCGCGGCAGCGAGGCGCGTGGCGAGGGCCTTGGGCTGGGGCTGTCGCTGGTCAAGCGGATCTGCGCGCACCAGGGTTGGCAGGTGCGCATGCATTCGCTGAGCCCGGCGGGGAGTTGTTTCGAAGTCCGCCTGGGATAAGCCTTTTAACGAAATTTTGACATCCTTTTGACAGTGCGTTGATCCGCTGCGGCCTAGTCTGGCTGCACATCATTTTCCAGGATCTATCGCCATGGCCAAGAGCAAGCCGATTGAACTCGCGTTTTCCAGCAAGTACGACCGCGAGCATGCCCGGCAGTACCTGACCAAGCATCGCACCGGCCTGGCCCGGCGCTTGTCCACCTGGCGCGATATGCAGCTGGCCCGCGGCGCGTTGCAAGAGGCGGGTGGACCGAATCTGGTGCTCGATTTGCCCTGCGGTGCCGGGCGCTTCTGGCCGCTGCTGGCCGAGGCGCCGAATCGCCTGATTCTCGCCGCCGACTACTCCGCCGACATGCTCGAAACCGCTCGGCAGGGGCAAACACCTGAGCTGGTTGCGCGGGTCAAAACCTTCCAGACCTCAGCCTTTGCTATCGAGCTGGGTGACAACGCGGTGGACAGCATCTTTTGCATGCGCCTGATCCATCACGTCGCTGACCATGAGCACCGCATCGCGCTGCTGCGCGAGTTCGCACGGGTCACCCGCGACACACTGATCATCTCGCTCTGGGTGGATGGCAACTACAAGGCGATGAAACGCCGCCGCCTGGAAGCGCGCCGTGCCACACGGGGCCAAAACGGCCAGAACCAGAATCGCTTTGTGGTCCCGCGGGAGGTGATCGAGGCGGAATTTCGCGAAGCCGGCTTCGAGCAGATCAGCCGCCGTGACTTCCTGCCCGGCTACGCCATGTGGCGGGTCTACGTACTGCGCAAGGTGAGCGCGTGAGCGCGGTCTCGCCGGCCGAGGGCCGGCTGCCGTCGTTCAGCGATTCGCGCTTTGATCGCTGGTGGGATAGGCAGGGCGAGTGGGTCGAGGCCCCGAACCTGCGCCGGGGCGGCGAGAGCGGCGTGAAGCTGTTGCCGGCGTTGGCAGCGGGCCGCCCGCGGCTCTACAGCAAGCAACAGGTGGGGCATACCTATCGCAGTCTGCTGCACCCGTTCGGGCGCCCCACGGTGCTGCGCGAAGAGCAGGCGCTGAAGGCCTGCGAAGAACTCGGCGTGCCGGTGCCCAGGCGGGTGTTCTGCGCGGCCCGGCGGCAGGCCGGGCAATGGCAGGCGCTGCTGATCACCGAGGAACTGCAGGGCTATGTCAGCTTGCAAGACTGGTATGCCGAGCCCATCAGCAGGCTGCAGCGAGACGCGGTGTTGCAGCAACTGGCACAGGTGCTCTGGCGCCTGCATCAGGGTCGACGTCAGCACGGGTGCTTGTATGCCAAGCACATCTACGTGCGGGTTGAGGGTGATCAGGCGCTCGTCGCCCTGCTGGATCTGGAGAAAAGCCGTCGCCGTCGGCTGCGCGGGCGCGCGGTACGCCACGATCTGCAGCAGCTGCAGCGCCGACGTGGCGACATGCCGGACGCCGACTGGCAGTACCTGATGGGCTGTTATCAGAGCCTGAGCGCGGTCTCGCCGGCCTGAGAGGCGGCGCCGGGCCTGCCGGCACCGCCGATGATCTCGCCTGTTTGGATCAACATGCAACGCTGGAGGTGTTCCAGCGCTACTGCGGGTCCTGATCCATCAGGCGATCCTGGTCGTGCTCCATCATGGGATCCCGGTCCTGATTCATCAGGCGATCCTGGTCCTGGTCCATCATCCGGTCCCGGTCCTGATCCATCATGGGATCCCGGTCCTGATCCATCATGCGGTCCTGGTCCTGGTCCATCATGCGATCCCTGTCCCGGTCCATGCTGCGGTCCTGATCCGGGTCCATAGTGCGGTCCCGGTCCCGGTCAGCCGCAGCACTGCCGCTGCCACCAGCACTGCCGCCTCCGCTACCGGCCCCGCTGCCGCCGCCCCCTCCAGCTCCCCCAGCACTACCGCCTGCGCTTCCGCCGCCACCTTGGCCGCCCTCAGCCCTGGCCAGCTGGGCATCGCTGGCGGGCTGTTCTTCTGCCATGACGGTCAGCGGCACGGCCAGGCTGGCCACTAGGGTAACGGTGGCCAGAGCGCCACTCAGTTGGGTGTACAGGGGTGTTCTTTTCATGTCGTTGCCCTTTTTCCGGTGGTGAAAACATAGCCATCTTCTGCCAGTTTCCGGATTTGACCTTGATCTAGATCAGAAAACGCGGTCTTGCTTTCCGCAAGGTGGGAGAGGGTCGTTAAGATGGGCTTATAGGCCTGAGCAGCCGCATTTCCAGGCTCCTTCTGGTCGCAAGGAGTGACTGGCGCTGGCCTTTGCTGCCAGGGCAATTTTTGCTGCTGCACAGAGGGGTGCGGTCCAGAAAGCCATTCTCAAACCCGTGCTGCTGATCAGTCTCAATGGCCTGCTGGGGCATCAGCAGGTACTCGGGTCAAGGTGTTCAGCTAACTATCTCGGCGGGTTCTGTATGAAAAGCCGGCTCTGTACGCTACCGAACAGAGTATGAGAATTTCTTGCGTATACTTAATTGCTAAATAGATCTCCTAAGCTGGAGGCTGCGATGCCCAATTCACCACGACCGCAACAGAATTGCTTGCTCGCGGCTCTGCCCGCCGAGTCGCAACAACGCTTGTTCAATCATCTCGAGCTGGTTCTACTGCCGCTGGGTAAGGTGATGTACGAGTCTGGCGAGACCATGCGCTATGTGTATTTTCCGACTGATTCGATCATCTCGCTGCTGTATGTAATGGAAAACGGCGCCTCGGCAGAAATCTCCGTGGTGGGCAACGACGGGCTAGTGGGTGTTGCCCTGTTCATGGGTGGGGAGAGCACCGCGAGCCGCGCCATAGTGCAAAGTGCCGGCTATGCCTACCGGCTTCTGGCACAGCGGCTCAAGGACGAATTCAATCGTCACGGCGACCTACTGGTGCTGATGCTGCGTTATACCCAGTCCTTGATCACGCAGATGGCGCAAACGGCGGTGTGCAACCGTCATCATTCGATTGATCAACAGTTGTGTCGCTGGCTCTTGCTGACCTTGGATCGCCTGTCGAGCAATCAGATAATCATGACCCAGGAGCTGATCGCCAATATGCTCGGTGTGCGCCGCGAAGGCGTCACCGAGGCCGCGCGCAAGCTGCAAAAGCTCGGTGTGATCGAATACCGACGTGGGCATATCAGGGTGCTGGACCGCCCCAGGCTTGAGCAACTGAGTTGTGAATGCTACGCCGTGGTGAAAAAGGAAACCGACCGTCTGATGTCCTATCCTTCTGGTCCGGTTCTGCACAACCAGATGGTCCCCAGTGTGTGAGGATGCGTCCCGCTCAAGTGGCCGAATTCGCCCGCATCAGCTGAGCGAATGCCTCGCCAGCAACGCCATCGCTGAACAGGTAACCTTGCCCTTCGTCGCACTCCTGGTGCCGCAGAAAGTCTAGCTGCGCCTGGGTTTCAATCCCTTCGGCAATCACCTTGTAGCCGAAGCTGGCAGCCATGGCGATCACGGCACTGGCGGCCCGGCTGCTGCCATCCCGGGCGCGAATGGTGTCGATGAACGAGTTATCGATCTTCAGTACATCAATCGGGAACTTCAGCATATCAGCCAGGCTGGAGTAGCCGGTGCCAAAATCATCCACAGCCAATTGCACCCCCAGCCCCTTGAGCTGGTTGAGGATGCCCGTACTGGTTTCAGGGTCTTGCATCAACACCCGTTCGGTGATGTCCAGCTGCAGCCGCACGGCTGCCAGGCCGGTTTCGCTGAGGGTGGCACGCACTCCGCTGACGAAGTCGACGTGGCGAAACTCCCGCGCCGAAATATTCACTGCAATGGAGCCCAGGGCCAGGCCTTCCTGCTCCCAGCGACACGCTTGCAAACAGGCTTCGCGCAATATCCAGCGGCCAATGGGCAGTATCAGCCCAGAGTCTTCGGCCACGGTCATAAAGCGCTCAGGCAGGGTTTTGCCCCATTGCGGATGCTGCCAGCGCAGCAGGGCTTCGGCACCGATGATGGCGCCGGTCTGCAGGTTGATGCGGGGCTGGTAATCCACGTCGAACTCCTGCCGTTGCAGCGCCTGCTGCAGGCTGGTTTCAATAAACTCCCGCTCGAGTGCACGCACGTTCATGTCGTGCCGGAAGAACTGGAAATTGTTCCGCCCCACTTGCTTGGCATGGTACATCGCCTTGTCCGCGTTCTTGATCAGCGCCTGGGCGCTGGTGGCATCGGCTGGGTAAACGCTGATGCCTATACTGCTGGTTACCTGCAACGTGTGCTGATCAATGGCGTACGGCTCCGCCAGGGCCACGAGTATCTTGTGCGCCGTCATGGCGGCATCTTGCGTATCGCGGCATTCCGCCAGCAGCAGGACGAATTCATCGCCACCGTTGCGGCTGACGGTGTCTGAACTTCTGATGCAGGCAGACAATCGCTGTGCAACCAGTTGCAGCAGCCGGTCGCCCACCGCATGGCCGAGCGAGTCGTTGATAACCTTGAAATTGTCCAGATCGAGAAACAGCACGGCCAGTGGACTGCTGTGCCGTTCAGCCAGGCTGATCGCTTGCGCAATGCGGTCGTCGAGCAGTACCCGGTTGGGCAGTTGGGTCAGCACATCATGTTGCGCCAGATGGGCCATATTCTTAGCCGCAGCGCGCGCCGCAGTGACGTCGTGAAAGACGATCACCGCGCCGCTGATCTCTCCGTCGGGGTCCCTTATAGGTGCTGCAGAATCCTCGATTGCCAGCGTGCTGCCGTCGCGCCGAACCAGCAGGGTGCCGGGTAGCATGGCGACCGGCTGGCGGTGCTGCAGAACCAGGCGGAGCGGATTCTGACAAGCGGCGGGAGGACTGCCACGGACCAGCGGCATGATCTGGTCGATCGGCTTTCCCCGAGCCTGATCCTGTGTCCAGCCGGTCATCTGTTCTGCGGCCAGATTCAGATAGTCGACGTTGCCCTGCAAGTCTGAGCCGATGATCGCATCACTGATTGAATTGAGGGTTATTGCTGCGCGTGTGCGGCTGCGGACCAAGGTGTCCACGGCTACTTGCCATTGGGCCAGTTGCTGCAGTGACTGAGTCAGCAGGATAGGGTCGATGCCGCCAATCTGGGTTCGCGCGCA
>JAWOGT010000293.1:0-4182 GCA_046496585.1 Halopseudomonas sp. | reverse complement strand
CCCTGTAGCTCGGCGGTGGCATCCTTGCCACCGACGGTCCGCAATGGCTGATCCAGCCGCCCACCTCGATCTCCGAGCTCTCAGGATCCAGGCTGTCAGTTACGGCGCCACTCAATGCTTACGGAGTACGACGAATCACGTCCCCGAGTATATTGATCATCCGATCGATATGGCTCTTTTCGACAATCAGCGGTGGCGACATGGCGATAATGTCGCCGGTGCAGCGGACCATCAGACCGTCCCAGTAACAGGCTTCGAACACCTGGTAGCCGCGTGCGCCGGGCTCACCCTCGCGGCTCGCCAGATGCACCGCACCGACCAGGCCAGTGTTGCGAATGTCGATCACGTGATGCAGGTCCTTGAGGCTGTGCAGCGCTTCCTGCCAGTAGATTTCCAGCTCCTGGGCACGGGTCAGCAGACCGTCTCTTGCATAGATGTCCAGAGTCGCCAGCGCCGCGGCGGCGGCCACCGGATGGCCGGAATAGGTGTAGCCGTGGAACAGCTCGATCAGGCCCTTGGGCCCGTGCATAAAGGCCTGCTGAATATGCTCGCTGACAAACACCGCGCCCATGGGAATGGCGCCGTTGGTCAAGCCCTTGGCCGTGGTCATGATGTCTGGTATGACGTCCCAGCGCTGCGCGGCGAAGGCCGCGCCGACCCGGCCATAGCCGGTGATTACTTCATCGAAAATCAGCAGGATGCCATGTTTGGCGGTGATCTCGCGCAGGCGCTTGAGGTAGCCGATGGGTGGCAGAATCACCCCGGCAGAGCCGGACATCGGCTCGACGATAACCGCCGCGATATTTTCCGCACCGTGCAGCGCCACCAGTTTTTCCAGATGATCGGCCAGTTCCGCACCGTGTTTCGGCAGGCCACGGGTAAAGGCGTTACGCTGCAGATCCAGCGTATGCGGCAGGTGATCGACGCCCGGCAGCTGTACGCCAAAGGCCTTGCGGTTGTTGACCATGCCGCCCACCGAAATGCCGCCAAAACCAACCCCGTGATAGCCCAGTTCGCGACCGATCAGGCGCGTGCGCGTGCCTTCGCCACGGGCGCGCTGGTAGGCCAGGGCAATTTTCAGTGCGGTATCCACCGACTCCGAACCGGAGTTGGTGAAGAACACCCGGTCCAGGCCCTTGGGCGCGATCTCGACCAGCCGCTCGGCGAGCTGGAATGGCAGCGGGTGGCCCATCTGGAATGACGGGGCGAAATCCATCTTGCTGATCTGCTTGCTGACCGCTTCGGCAATTTCCTTGCGCCCATGCCCGGCGTTGCAACACCACAGCCCGGAGGTGCCGTCGATGATCTGCCGGCCTTCCACGTCGGTGTAGAACATGCCTTCGGCGCTTTCCAGCAGGCGCGGGCGGCTCTTGAACTGCCGGTTGGCGGTAAAGGGCATCCAGAACTCGTCAAGACTCAGGTCCTGTTGCTGGGTGGCGGGCTGTTGCATGCTGTTCATGGGGCTGTCCTGGCGCTGCTGAAGCGGGTGGTTGCGAAAACAAGGTTACAAACACAATGAACCGAGTCTATGTCAAAAATAACCAACGAAAAAGCCTGATTTCAGCATTTAAAGCCAATATTTGCTGATCTGCTGTCAAATATATTGAATTTAATCCTGGCCGGTTACTGTTTGCCCGAGCTTAACGCCACTGATATTGCAGGCCGAGCCCGACCAGCCATTGGCGGCCGGGAGCCGGTTCGTAGTAGCGGCCCCCGGCGCCATTGACGATCAACGAGCCAATATATTCACGGTCACCCAGATTGTCTATGCGCGCAAAAGGCTCGACCTCCCAGTTGCCTACCGTATGGGTGTAAGCCGCACGCCAGTTGAATACCGCATAACCTGCCGCGTCCGCCTGATTGGTATCATTGACGTAGCGCTGGCTCAAGCTCTGGGCTTCCAGCGCAGTGCTAAAGCCGCTGCCGGGTGGCTGCCAGCTAAGCTCGGCGAACAGGCTATGACGCGGCACGCCGGGCAGGGTGCGACCAGACAGATCACTGCCATCGGCGCGCTGGTAGCGGTCAAAGCGGGCATCCAGCAGCGTATAGGCCAGGTAGGCGTTGATGCCATGATCGAAGCCCTGCTCTAGTGACAGCTCCATGCCGCGTCGGGTCGAACGTCCGGCGTTGGCAAAGGTGCCACGTCCAGTGAATTGCTGCTCTTCACCTGCGACGATTTCATCGGTGACCCGACTTTCGAACAGCGCCACATTGATGGCAGTGCGGTCCTGATGGAATTTCATGCCCACTTCGGCATTGCGCGACTCGCTCGGCGTCAGGCCGAAGTTCAGGCCGGTGCCCTGGGGCTGATAGGCCAGTTCCTGAAAGGTCGGGGTTTCAAAGCCCTGGCCTAATGCGGCGTACAGACTGAGCGCTGGCGTCCACTGGTAGCTCAGGCCCAGCGCCGGATTGGTCTGGCTGTAGCGCACGCTGCCACTGTCGTCCTGGTCATCGGCGAAGTAATCGTCGTCCGAGTCAAACTCCACGCGGCTGTGCCGGAGGCCGGCGGTCAGTGTCCAGCGCGGATCCAGTTGCCAGGTGCTGATCAGATAGGCGTCCTGGCTGTCGACGGCGTTGAACTCATCTCTTTTCTGCACGCCTTTGCGGCCAGCGCTATTCACAAAACCTTCGCGCTGTTCGCCCTGATAGTCATAGGTGATGCCGGCCGCCAGTTCGACCGGCAGGCCAAATAGCTCGGTAGTGCGCTGCCAGCCCAGCTCGCCGCCGCCAAAGGTACGATCCAGTTCAATCACCCCGCCGCCGGAAAAGGGCGCGCCGCCGGGGAAGGCCAGATACTGCTGCACATATCGCTCGCCGCCATAGACCATCAACGTGAGCTGATCATCATTGCTCAGCCGCCGGGTATAGTTCATCCCGGCCTGGTTGTGCCGCACGGTCTTGCGTGTATCAAAGATCTGGGTGCCGGCAACAGCCTGGCGGCGGTCCTCGCGTACCTGCTGCGCAGTCAGGCCCAGTGGATCCTGGGTCTCGGGTTGATCCAGGCTGTTGAGCAACAGGGTCAGGCTCGATGCATCGTCGATATCCCAGCCCAGGCGCAGATTGGCGGTATCGCGACGCGTCTGACTGTGGTCGCGATAGCCGTCGGTCTCCAGCCGGGCGACGTTGGCGCTGACGTTCAGGTCGCCATGTTGTCCGCCGTAGCGCAGGCGCGAACGGCGCAGGCCATCGGGACCCAATGCGGTGCGATTTTCCAGCGTCGGGTAGAAGCTGCCTTCGCCGGTGAAGCCCTGAATGATGCCGCCGGAGGCGTTGCCATAGAGCGTGGTCAGCGGCCCGCGAAGCACTTCGATGCGCTGCAGGCTGTCCAGATCAAACAGCGCCGGCTGGCCCTGGCCGTCGGGCATGGTTAGCGGAATGCCATCCTGGAGCAAACGCACCCCACGCACGCCGAAGGCTGCCCGCGCGCCAAAACCGCGCGACGATATTTGCAGGTCCTGTGCGTAGTTCTGCCGGTTGACGGCCACCAGGCCGGGCACGCGTTGCAACGACTCGGACAGATTGGCGCCCAGGTTGGAGGTCTCCAGCTGCGTTGCCGTCAAGCTGGTGCGAGCCAGAGGCAGGCGCGAACTCTGTTCCTGCGCCTCGCTGCCAAGCACAACCTGGGCCGGCAAGCTAAGCTGGCGTTCCTGGGCGATGCTGGCAAGGGGATAGCTCAGACTGGATAACATGCCGATGGCGTACGCTGTGGTTTTTTTCATGAAAGTCGCTTTGCTGTTGTTGTTGGAACAGTCGGGATAATCAGGCGGCCAGCAACGGCCGCAGACGCTCAGTGATCGCGTTTATCGGGTGACAATACACCCTTTAACGGCGGCAATATTGTGTCGCTGGCGCTGACGGAATCGGCGCCCAGCTGGTCGCGGAAATTATCCAGTGGCGGATCGCTTTTCTCGTCATGCTCGAATACCGGCGGGCTGAACATGTAGGCTACCAGCAAACGGTTCGAGGCAAACAGACTATCACGGTGCGTGCGTTCGTAGCCGTGGGTGGCATCGGTACCGAAACCGATCAGTGCGATACGCGTGTCGGCTCCTGAACGGATCGCTGATTCCGCATCGCTGTGGTAATAACGGAACAGATCACGGCGCAGGGATATTTCATCGCTCTGACACAGGCTCTGCAGATGCCGGGTCAGGTGGTAATCGTAGGGGCCGCCGGAGTGCG
>JAWOGT010000265.1:0-3596 GCA_046496585.1 Halopseudomonas sp. | reverse complement strand
GAAGCTTGCAGCTTGCAGCTGCGTTTACTCCCCACCCACCGTCATCCCGTCCACCAGCCAGCTACCGGTCAAATTATTACCCCGACGCTCGATATCCGAACCAACGCAGCGCAGATTGGCAAACATGTCCCTGAGATTACCCGCGATGGTGACTTCCTGAACCGGGAACTGGATTTCGCCGTTTTCTACCCAGAATCCACCAGCGCCGCGAGAATAATCGCCGGTCACCCCGTTTACGCCTTGCCCCATCAGCTCGGTCACCAGCAAGCCGGTACCCATTGCCTGAAGCAACGCCTGCAGATCACCGGCGTTACTGGTGATATGCAGGTTGTGCACCCCGCCCGAGTTGGCCGTACTGGGCAGATTCAGCTTGCGCCCGGAGTAGGTCCCCAGCACCCAGCTGCGTAGCAGTCCTTGCTCCACAAATGACTGTTCGCGGGTCGCCAGGCCGTCTCCATCGAACGCCGAGCTGCCCAGCGCGCGGAGCATGTAGGGCCGCTCATCAATGGTCACCCATTCTGGAAATACCGGCTGGCCCATGGCATCGAGCAAAAAGGTCGATTGCCGATAGACGGCACCGCCAGCAATGGCGCCGATCAGATGCCCGAGCAAGCCCGACGCCTGATCGGCGGCAAACAACACCGGCACCTTGGCGGTCTTGACCGTACGCGTACCCAGGCGCGCCAGGGTGCGTTGCGCGGCCTTGCGGCCCAAGGCTTCAGCACTGGGCAGATTGGCCGCCACGCGATCCACGCCGTACCAGTAATCCCGTTGCATACCCTGTTCGGACGCCACGATCATCACCGCCGACGCGCTGTGCCGGGTGCCCAGCGCACTGCCGATAAACCCGTTACTGTTACCGTACACACGGCAACCCTGCTGGCTACTGACGTTGGCGCTGTCACTGGTCAGCCGTGGGTCCATCTGCAATGCCGCCGCTTCACAGGCCAACGCCCGTTCGATGGCTTGCTCGGCACTCAGCGCCCAGGGGTGGTACAGATCCAGGTCAGGCAGTTCGTTGGCCATCAGTTGCGCATCGGCCAGCCCGGCAAAGCTGTCTTCGGAGGCGTGCCGGGCAATGCCCAGCGCCGCTTCAATAGCCGAGCGAATGGCCGCATCGGAGGTGTCGGACGTGCTCGCCGAGCCCTTGCGCTGGCCGGCATACAGGGTAATGGCAAAGCCCTGGTCGCGATTGAACTCAACCGTTTCAACCTCACCCTGACGCACGCCAACTGACAGACCGGTATTCTGGCTGACGCCCACCTCACAGGCAGTGGCGCCCTGACGGCGGGACTCATCCAGAATAAAGGCCACCCTCTGTTCCAGTTCGGCGCGCAGGATTTCAGGGTCTTCGTGTTGGGCGGGTTGAATCTGGCTCATGTAATCTCCTCTAGAGCGGGCATTGTACCGCGGACAGCGTTGCTGTGAACGGGTATCATAGCGCATTGAAACCTACCCGCAGCCGGGTCGCAACGAGGTGACCATGACAGAGTTTTACGACGACGAACAGTATGAAGAAGGCATCAGCAAATCTCAGGTCAAGCGTGAGCTGCAGGACATGCGCGATCTGGGTCGCCGCCTGGTCGAACTCAAGCCGGCCCAGCTGCTGAAACTCGAGCTGACCCAGGAGTTGCGTACGGCCCTCGAGGAAGCTCCCAGGCACACGGCCCGTGGCGCACTCAAACGCCATCTGAGCTTTGTCGGCAAGCTGATGAAGGATCAGGACATAGACGCCATCCGCGCGCATATCGATCGCCTGGACAGCGGTACCCAGGCCCACGCCCAACACTTTCACCAGATGGAGCGCTGGCGTGACCGGCTGCTGAGCGGCAGTGCCGAAGAGCAGGAAGCCTTTATGAGTGCCTACCCGCAAACCGAACGCCAGACGCTGCGTCAACTGGTGCGTCAGGCCAGCAAGGAAGCCGCGGAAAACAAACCACCGGCGGCCGCGCGCAAGCTGTTCAAGCTGATCCGCGAGACCGTGGAAGCCAACCTGTAATAGCAGCACCGGGCTGTTTTGCGACAACCCACAGTACGACCTGTGGTCCGACCGATTGGCGAAAGACCGAACATGCTGCTAGCTTTCAGATTCTGAGCCCACAATGCACAGGATCTGACCGTGACCCAAGCCCTCGCCGTGCCACGTCTGGAAAACACCCTGGTGGTCGATCACACCAGGGAGCATCACCTCCTCCGCCAACGGCTTCTGCACCTTGCCGCACGTATCGATTCCAAATACTTCTACGATGCTGTTGGCTGCGAACTCTTCACCCATATCTGTGAACTCGACGAGTATTATCCGACGCGTACCGAAGCCACGATTCTCCGCCATTGTGGCGCTGAAATAGCCGCAGCCTTACCTGGCGGCGCGCAATGGATCGATCTGGGCTGTGGCGACTGCGCCAAGTCCAGAAAATGGCTGGACAAGGTGCAGCCCTCACGGCTGGTCGGTGTCGATATTGCCGCTGATTTTCTCCAGCACTCACTGGCCAGGATAGCGGTCAGTCACCCTGGCGTTGAATGTGTTGGCGTAGTCAGCGACTTTACTCAGGCGCTGGAATTGCACGATCTATTGTCTGAACAACCGCTGTCGCCTCCGATTTTTTTCTACCCCGGCTCCTCGATAGGTAACTTCGCCAGAGCGGACGCACTGCAGTTGCTGCGGCGCATCCGCGAGCATTGTGGCGAGCAGGGCAAGCTGCTGATCGGGGTTGATCTGATCAAGTCCCGAGACGTACTTGAAGCCGCCTATGACGACCGTCAAGGAGTCACAGCCGCCTTCAATCTGAATGTGCTTAACGTCGTCAACCGGGAACTGCATGCCAATTTCCTGCTCGAAAACTTCAGGCACAACGCGGTGTTCAATGAGGTCGACAGCCGTATCGAAATGCGCCTGGTGTCGCAAAAGCACCACGAGGTAGGTCTGGGCGCAGGCAGCGTAAGGCATTTTGATAAGGGGGAAAGCATCTTGACCGAGTACTCACACAAGTACACTTCCGCGGATTTCGCCGCCATGTTAGCCGAAGCGGGCTTTGGCCGGCACCACTACTGGACCGATGCGCAACAATGGTTCGGCGTTTTTCTGGCTGAAGCATGAGCCTGCATCAACCACCACCCCGCAGCGCCTCGCTAACAGTCCGGTTCAATGCAATACGGGCCCACAGCATGGGCCTGGTGGACGGCTTGAGCGCCGAAGATTGCCAGCTTCAGTCCATGCCCGACGCCAGTCCAATAAAATGGCATCTGGCGCACACCAGCTGGTTCTTCGAAACCTTTTTGCTAGCGGAATCCAGACGTCCGCCGCCGCCGTTCGATCCAGCGTTCAAAGTGTTATTCAACTCCTACTACATTGGCGTTGGTGAACGTCACTTGCGTGCCGAGCGCGGTCTACTTTCACGCCCTGGATTAGAGCAGGTTCTCCAGTACCGCCAGCATGTGGACCAACATATGCTGGCCCTGCTTGCTGAACCCAACCTCGGCGACAGAGAACTCGATCTGTTTGAACTGGGCCTGCAACATGAGCAGCAACATCAGGAGCTGATACTCACTGACGTCAAACATCATTTCAGCTGTAACCCCCTGGAATCCGCCTGGCG
>JAWOGT010000198.1:0-38263 GCA_046496585.1 Halopseudomonas sp. | reverse complement strand
CTATCGGCAGCGGACACGCCTGGCCATGCGCTGGGACAAGCGGCTTGGGGTCCTGGACGTGGGCTATCGCCAGCGCAGCAGCAGTGAGCTGGTCGAAGTGCATGAATGCCCGGTTCTGGTGCCGGCCCTGGAAGCGTTGCTGCAGGCGTTAGTGCCGCTGCTCAAGAGCCTGGATGGGCGTGCCGGGCTCGGCCATGTCGAGCTGATTGGCGCTGAGGCGCCGGTGATCCTGGTGCGACATATGCAGGCCTTGTCAGAAGCTGATCTGCAGGCGCTGCAGCGGCTGGCCGATCAGCACGGGGCCAGTTGCTGGTTGCAGCCGGGTGAGCCGGACACGTTGCAGCGGGTTGATGGTGCTGATCAGGGCCTGCCTGCCTACCACTTGCCGGACCAGGCTCTGCGCTTCGAATTCATGCCGGGCGATTTTATCCAGGTGAACGCGCAGATCAACCAGATGATGGTTAACCAGGCGCTGGACTGGTTGGCAGTCCAGCCCGGCGAACAGGTGCTGGATCTCTTCTGTGGCGTCGGCAACTTTGCCTTGCCGTTGGCGCGTGCCGGAGCGCACGTCACGGCGCTGGAGGGCAGTGCCGAGATGGTTCAGCGAGCGCAGACCAATGCGCAGAATAATCAGCTGGGGTCGCTGCACTTTTTACAGGCGGACCTGTCCAAATCCGAGAATGCCGACTGGCTTGGCAAACAGTGTGACGCGGCCTTACTGGATCCGCCGCGGGATGGTGCCGAGCACCTTGTGCAACACTTGGCTGACAAGGCAGTCGGCAGGATTTTGTATGTCTCATGCAACCCGGCCACGCTGGCGCGGGATGCGGGATTGCTTGCCGCCCGGGGTTATCGCCTGGTACAGGCGGGCATTATGGATATGTTTCCGCAGACCGCGCACGTGGAAGCCATGGCGCTGTTCGTCGCTGGGAGCAAGGTCAAACCGGTATTGCGCCTTTAGCAAAGGAAGGTTTAGTGTCTAGTACATTGCAGCACATTCGGGCCAGGTTCTAATGGTCCAGGTCAGAGCACTGCATCCGACCAATGGGGATGGCAGCGTCAATATCGACGCCTGGATAGCGCGCATGCAGCAGCGCGTGCCGCTGACTTCTCCGGCAGTCCTGCAGGAAGCGTGCGAGTGGGCGCTGGAGCTTGAGCAGGCAGCCATTGCCGCCGAGAATATCTGGTCCGATGGCGCCAGTAGCTATCTTACCGGCCTGGAAATGGCCGAAATCCTGGCCGAACTGAAACTCGACCAGGATTCCCTGGTGGCGGCCGTGGTCTATCGCGCGGTGCGTGAACGCAAGACCGATCTGACTGAGGTGGAACGCCGGTTTGGTGCCACTGTGGCGGGTCTGGTGGATGGCGTGCAGCGCATGGCGGCGATCAGCGTATCGCAGAATCCCGGCAAGGCCAGCGCCTTCTGCGCCCAGACGCAGGTGGAAAATCTGCGCAAGATGCTGGTGACCATGGTCGATGATGTACGCGTCGCGCTGATCAAGCTGGCAGAGCGTACCTGCGCCATACGTGCGGTCAAGGATGCCCCGGAGGCGAAGCGCTACCGGGTTGCCCGCGAGGTGTTCGATATCTACGCGCCCTTGGCGCACCGGCTGGGTATCGGCCATATCAAATGGGAGCTGGAAGATCTGTCTTTCCGCTATCTCGAGCCCGCTCAGTACAAACAGATTGCCACGCTGCTCGACGAGCGCCGACTCGATCGTCAGGAGTATATCGACGACGTCATGACCCAGCTGCGCCAGGAACTGGAGGAGGCCGGCATTCATGCCGAGATCACCGGCCGGGCCAAACATATCTATTCCATTTGGCGCAAGATGCGCCGCAAGGGTATCGACTTCAGCCAGGTCTATGACGTGCGCGCCGTGCGCGTTCTGGTACCGCAGGTGCGTGACTGTTATACCGCGCTGGGCATAGTGCACGGCCTGTGGCGACATATCCCCAACGAATTCGACGATTACATTGCCAACCCCAAGGAAAATGGCTATCGCTCCCTGCATACCGCGGTGGTGGGGCCGGGCGGCAAGGTACTGGAAGTGCAGATTCGTACCCAGGCCATGCACGAAGAAGCCGAGCTGGGCGTGTGTGCGCATTGGCGGTACAAGGGCACCGACGCGAGCAGCCACGCGTCGAACGCCTATGAAGACAAGATTGCCTGGTTGCGGCAAGTGCTGGAATGGCATGAGGAAATGGGCGACATCGGCGGTTTGGCCGATCAACTGCGGGTGGATTTCGAACCAGACCGTATTTATCTGTTTACCCCGGATGGCCATGTGCTGGACGTGCCCAAGGGCGCCACGCCGCTGGACTTTGCCTACCGTATTCATACCGAAATTGGTCACAGCTGCCGTGGCGCCAAGGTCAATGGCCGGATCGTGCCGCTCAATTACATACTGCAAACCGGTGAGCAGGTCGAGATCATCACCGGCAAGCACAGCAGCCCTAGCCGTGACTGGCTGAACCCCAATCTGGGTTACGTCAACACCTCGCGGGCCCGGGCCAAGGTGCAGCATTGGTTCAAACAGCAGGCGCGCGAGCAGAACGTGCAGGCTGGCAAGTTGATGCTCGAACGCGAGTTGACCCGCCTGGCGCTGAACGGCGTGGACTACGCGCAGCTGATCGAGAAGCTGGGCATTAAAGGTCAGGACGACCTGTTTGCGGCAGTTGGCTCGGGTGATGTGCGGTTGATGCATGTGGTCAACGTCGCCCAGCAATTGGTCGAGCCCGATAATCACAGTGAGCAGCTTGAGCTGATTGTGCGCAAGGCCAGCAAGCCGGCGCGTCGGGGTGACGTCTTCATCCAGGGCGTCGGCAATCTGCTGACGCAGCTGGCGGGTTGTTGTCAGCCAGTGCCCGGAGACCCGATCGTCGGCTACATCACCTTGGGCCGCGGCGTCACCGTGCACCGTGCCGATTGCGCCACGGCCATGCAGTTGCAGGATCGGGATTCGGACCGGTTGATCGAGGTGAGCTGGGGGGGTGAGCCGATCCAGACCTATCCGGTGGAAATCTACATCAAGGCTTACGATCGTTCAGGGCTGCTGCGTGATGTGTCGCAGATGCTGGCTAACGACAAGATCAATGTGTTGGAGGTCAGCACCCGGACCAACAAGGATGATAACTATGCGGTTATGCTGCTGACGGTAGAGGTGCCCAATATCAATATGCTCGGTCGATTGTTGGCGCGTATCAACCAGTTGCCGAATGTGATCGAGGCGCGCCGCAACCGTAAGGAAGCCAGCGCGTGAGTTATCAGCTGGATGACCTGTTGTACCTGATGCAACGTTTGCGCGACCCCGAGCATGGCTGCCCCTGGGATCTGCAGCAAACCTTCGAGAGCATCGTGCCGCATACGCTGGAAGAGGCTTATGAGGTGGCCGATGCCATTGCCGAACACGATTTTCCGCAGCTCACGGGTGAGTTGGGTGATCTGCTGTTTCAGGTAGTCTATTACGCTCAGTTGGGTGAGGAGGCGGGGCATTTTGCCTGGGCCGAGGTGGTCGATGGCATCACCCGCAAACTGGTCCGCCGCCACCCGCACGTGTTTCCTGACGGGAATTTGCGCACGCCGGCGGGGAGCATCAAGATTGAATCCGCACAGGTCAAGCAGCGCTGGGAAGCGATCAAGGCACAAGAGCGGGCCGAGAAAGCCCAACGGCCGCAGCAACTGTCGCTGCTGGACGACGTGCCCAGGGCATTGCCCGCCCTTAGTCGCGCGCAGAAGTTGCAGAAGCGCGCGTCACAGGCCGGCTTTGACTGGAACGCGGCGGCGCCGGTAATCGACAAGATTGCCGAAGAGTTGGCCGAGGTGCGCGAAGCGGTCGCCGCGGGCGACGAGCAAGCCGTGGCCGAAGAGATGGGTGACCTGCTATTTGCCTTGGTGAATCTGGCCCGTCATCTGCAAGTGGATGCTGAAACCGCGTTGCGCCAGGGCAATGAAAAATTCGAGCGGCGCTTTCGCTTTATCGAGCAATGTCTCGCCAGTCGCGGCGAGACCGTGCAGGAGTCAAGCCTGGCGTACCTCGATCAACTCTGGGAGCAGGCCAAGACCCAAGGTCTCTGATGCTTGGCTGCAGTACCCCAAACACTCAGTGCTGCGACTCCTGCTGCTGCTCAAGCAGGGTTTTCAGATGCCGGCGACTGAGTTCCAGGTAGCGCGGGGTGGGCCCGGCATCAGCGTACAGCGGATCGCCCAATTCATCCACGGCGATGACCTTGTCGCCGGCCTGATAGGGCAGGCTGGCCTCGAACTCCTCCAGCGCCGCGCTGAGCAAGTCGGTGAGCAGATCCTCGATGGACCGCTTCGGATACATCTCGTGCAGTGCAGCGAGTCGCGCAGCATCCTCCAGTGGTAATCTGACCTGATAGTCGTTTTGCGTCACCCGCCCCGTGGCGCTATGTTCCCACTCCTGGGTCAATTCACGAATTTTCATACTGCCCCCTTGCCTGTCTTGGAATCGCCTGCGGCCCTGACTGAATTCCAGTCCTGATCCGAGCCGCCTGTCCTGTTTCGACCGGTAAACCCTGGCGTCGGTTCCGGTTGCACAAGCGGGGGTTGTCAGACGGCCTCGGGCACCGCATTCTGTGGTGGATGGCTTATAGACCAGGGAGAGAGGCATGACTGAGATTGACGCGCGCTTGCGCGAGGATGTGCATGAACTGGGCGAACTCTTGGGCGAGACCATTCGCACGCATCTCGGTGATGCTTTTTTGCAACGCATCGAGCGCATCCGCCTGGGCGCCAAGCAAGGTCGCAAGACCGATCAGGCGGCCCACGATACGCTGCTGGCGGCGTTGCATGATCTACCCGATGACCAGCTATTGCCCGTATGTCGGGCTTTCAACCAGTTTCTCAATCTGGCCAATATTGCCGAGCAATACCATCGCATACGCCGGCGGCGTGCCGATGAGCCCCTGTCGTTCGAACAGCGCTGTATCAGTGAACTGCTGCAACGGCTCAAGGACGCGGGTCACGATGCGGCGAGTATCCTCAGCCAGGTCAGCGCGCTGGATATCGAGCTGGTACTCACCGCGCATCCCACCGAAGTTGCCCGGCGCACGCTGATTCAGAAATACGATGCCATCGCCATGGCCCTGGCCCGGCGCGATCATGATGATCTCAGTGAGCTTGAGCGCGCAGAGGTTCGCGTTGATCTGGCCCGGCTGATCAGTGAAGCCTGGCACACGGACGAAATCCGGCGTTCTCGGCCGACCCCGGTGGACGAAGCCAAGTGGGGCTTCGCGGTCATAGAGCATTCGCTGTGGCAGGCCTTGCCACGCTTTCTGCGCCGGCTGGACGAAGATCTGTATAGCGCGACCGGCCAACGCCTGGACAGCCGCGCGGTGCCGGTGAGTATTGCCTCATGGATGGGCGGTGACCGCGATGGCAACCCGAATGTGACGCATGCGGTGACCCGCGAAGTACTGTTGTTGGGGCGCTGGATGGCCGCTGACCTGTATTTGCGCGATGTTGAAGGCCTGGCCAACCAATTATCCATGCAGCAGGCGAGCGCGGCGATTATCGCCCTGACCGGCCCGGTCGACGAGCCCTATCGCGCGGTGCTCAAGCAGGTGCGCGAGCGCTTGCAGGCGACCCGCGAATGGGCTGCTGCAGCGGTCAAGCAGCCGACACCACCCTCAGCGGCGGTGTTGCAGCATCTGGATGAACTGCGCCAGCCACTTGAATTATGCCGCGACTCGCTGCTTGAGCAAGGCATGACCCTGATCGCCAACGGGCCGTTGCTCGATACTCTGCGCCGGGTCAATGCCTTCGGTTTGGGCCTGGTGCGGCTGGATATTCGCCAGGATGCGCAGCGCCACAGCGATGTGCTGAGCGAGCTGACCGGCTATCTGCAAATGGGCGATTATGCCCAGTGGGATGAACAGCAACGCTGCGAATTTCTATTGAAAGAACTGCATAATCCCCGGCCGCTATTGCCCCCGGCCTGGGAGCCGAGCGCCGAGGTCGCCGAAGTACTGGACACCTGCCGGGTGATTGCCGCGCAGCCACGCGAGCTGCTGGGCTCTTATGTGATTTCCATGGCCTCCAGTCCGTCCGACGTACTGGCGGTCAAACTCCTGCTCAAGGAAGTGAACCTGAGCTGGCCGATGCGCGTAGCGCCTTTGTTCGAGACCCTGGATGATCTGAACACTGCGGCACCGGCGATTGACGCTTTGCTAGCGCTGGAGGCCTATCGCAGTCTGGTCGGCGACGAGCAGGAAGTGATGATCGGCTATTCCGATTCGGCCAAGGATGCCGGCACACTGGCCGCTGGCTGGGCACAGTATCGTGCGCAGGAAGCGCTGGTTGCCGTTTGCCGTGACCGTGGCGTGCGGCTGCGGCTGTTTCATGGCCGTGGTGGGACGGTCGGCCGCGGCGGTGCACCAGCGCATATGGCGATACTCTCGCAGCCGCCCGGCTCGGTGCAGGGTCAGTTCCGGGTGACCGAACAGGGCGAGATGATCCGCTTTAAGTACGGTTTGCCCGACATCGCCGTGCAAAGCTTGCAGCTGTACCTCAGTGCGGTGCTGGAAGCCACATTGTTACCCCCGCCAGCACCAGAGCCGGCCTGGCGCGATGTGATGGACGCGCTGGCAGCCCGCTCGGTCGAAGTCTATCGCGGGGTGGTGCGCGACGAGCCGCAGTTTGTCGAGTACTTCCGGCAGGCGACGCCGGAACAGGAGCTGGCCCGTTTGCCGTTGGGCAGCCGGCCGGCAAAGCGCCGCAGTCAGGGCGGCATAGAAACCCTGCGGGCCATCCCGTGGATCTTCGCCTGGACGCAAACCCGGTTGATGCTGCCGGCCTGGTTGGGCGCCGGCCAGGCACTGCGTGAGTCGATGGACGCGGGTGAACAAGATCGGTTGCGCGCGATGATGCGCGACTGGCCTTTTTTTCTGGCTCGCATTGAAATGCTCGAAATGGTGCTGGCCAAAGCCGATGGCGGGATTGCCCGCTTCTATGAGGAGCGCCTGGCGGATCCGGCGCTGTGGCCTCTGGGTGCGCGGTTGCGCGATTCCCTTGGGGAGGCGATGCAGGTGATATTGGCGTTACGCCAGACGGATCGACTGCTGGCGCATAACCCGGCGCTCGGTGAGTCAGTCGCGGTACGCAATCCCTATACCGATCCGCTACATCTGCTCCAGGCTGAACTGCTCGGCCGCACGCGTGCCCAGGGTGAGCAGATCGATCCTGACCTGGAGCGGGCATTGTTGGTCACCGTGGCGGGTATCGCTGCCGGTATGCGCAACACCGGGTGAGCGGTCCGCGCCGCGCCAGCCGGGCTTCTACTTTGGTCCGGCTTGTGCGTGCCTGCGCGTAAGTGTATGTTAAACGCCGATTTAGCATACCCCAGGAATGCGACAGTTTTTTGCGCCAACCTGACAGTTGGCCCTGCCAGCCGGCGAGTGTATTCGTCAGGCGGCCCGGTTTCGGTATTACTTTAGGAGTCTATCTATGCGAGTTATCCTGTTGGGTGCGCCTGGCGCAGGCAAGGGCACACAATCCCAGTTTATCTGCAAGCACTACGGTATTCCGCAGATTTCCACCGGCGACATGCTGCGCGCCGCCGTCAAGGCCGGGACCGAAATGGGTCATCAGGTCAAGCAGGTAATGGACACGGGCAGCCTGGTGTCGGATGACCTGATCATCGGCCTGATCAAAGAGCGCATCGCTCAGGATGACTGCAAGAACGGCTTTCTGTTTGATGGCTTCCCGCGCACCATTCCGCAGGCCGAAGCGCTGAAGGACTCCGGCGTGAAGATTGACCATGTGCTGGAAATCGCCGTAGATGACGAAGAGATCGTCGAACGGCTGTCGGGTCGCCGCGTGCACCCGGGTTCCGGGCGCATTTATGACATCAGCCACCAGCCGCCCAAGGTGGACGGCAAGGATGATGTAACGGTCGAAGACCTGGTACAGCGTGAAGATGATGTCGAAGCGACCGTGCGCAATCGTTTGAACATCTATCATCAGCAGACCAAACCCCTGGTCGCTTTCTACCAGCAGTTGTCTGACGAGCAGGGTACGCCCAAGTGCAGTAAGGTCGAAGGCGTGGGTAGCGTTGACCAGATCACCAGCAAGGTCATGCAGGCGTTGAGCTAAGGGTCAAGCTCACCCGCCGCGGTGAATAACCCCTGGTGTATAACTGCTCTGCCTGAAAGGCCCGTGCCGACATTAGTCGCACGGGCCTTTTGCATTGGCTACAATGCAGGCCCTTTTTCGAGTACGGCCACGAGTTGACCATGACCACGCTACTTGCCCTGGATACTGCGACCGAAGCCTGTTCGGTCGCGCTGCTGCATGACGGCCAAGTGATCAGCCGATTCGAAGTGATCCCGCGCCTGCATGCCCAGCGTTTGTTGCCCATGCTGGATGAGGTGTTGGTCGAAGCCGGGCTCACGCTGAACCAGGTCGATGCGCTGGTGTTTGGTCGCGGCCCCGGCGCCTTTACCGGCGTGCGCATTGCCACCGGCATGGTCCAGGGGCTGGCCTTTGCTACCGGCAAGCCAGTGATTGCGGTCTCCAATCTGGCGGCACTCGCCCAGCGCGCCTGGCGCGAGCATCAGGCGCAGGCCGTGTGCGCCGCCATCGACGCGCGAATGGACGAGGTCTACTGGGGTTGCTATCGCCTGGAGCAGGGGGTGATGCAACTGGCTGGCAAAGAATGCGTTTGTGCCCCTGAGGCGGTCCTACTGCCGGTGGACATGGGTGTGGCCCAGGGCGCCGGTACTGGCTGGCAATATGCTGATCGTCTGGCGGCCAAGGTCGATGCGGCCTGGCCTGAGATGTTACCCGATGCCCGGGATCTGTTGAGCCTGGCATTGCCGCGTTGGCAGGCCGGCGAGGTACTGGATGCAGCCGATGCCCAGCCGGTATACCTGCGCGACAAGGTCGCAACCCCTAAGCAACAGTCGCCCCAACAACAACCTTAGCTCATTCAGTTCGTCGGGTTGATTTTGCCTTTTTTTGCGCCGCAGGCTAATCTGCGGGCTTGCTTCTCTGGAGTCTATCGATGCGTCTGGATGGGTATATTCCATTCACTGCGCTGCCTGAGCGCAGCATTCGCCCTGTTGTCCCTGCGGCCAACAGCGAGCCTGCGCGCGCGGGACAGACAGCGCCGGCAGCGCCGGTTGAGCCTGTTCGCTCGTTGGTGCCGCGGGCAGTCAGTGCCGCCAGCGCCAATGCCGAATATATCCCCGCGCGCCGGGACAGTCAGGAGCCGGTCTATGGCCGGACCAATCAGGCGTTGTCCAGCTATCAATTTACCGCCAATATTCCGATCAACGACGAATCCGAAGGCATCTTTGGTATTGATCTGTTTGCTTGATTCTCGTCTCCTGGTCGACGCCGGCTGATGTCTGATCCCGTATCCAATAACGCGATTGCGGTGACCTGGCTGCAACACGCTTATGCGCCGGCGGCCGAAGCCCTGGCCGCGCAATTGGGGTTGCCCTGCTGCGGCGCAGACGCGGCGCGCTTTGCCCTTTGGCTGCAAGTCGGTGAGCAGGGCCTGAGCCTCCAGGCTGGCGGTCCCGACGCGCCGGGTGCGGTGCGGGTGGATTTCGTCGAAGGCGCGCTGGCGCATCGCCGCCAGTTTGGCGGTGGAGCTGGGCAGATGGTGGCCAAAGCCGTGGGTCTGCGCGGGGCGATTCGGCCGAGGGTGCTGGATGCGACGGCGGGGCTGGGTCGCGATGCTTTTGTGTTAGCGGCGCTGGGCTGTGAGGTGACATTGATCGAGCGCCAGCCGGTGATTGCGGCACTGCTGGACGATGGTCTGCAACGCGCCCGGGCAGCTGGCGGTGAAGTGGCGGAGATTGCCGCGCGGATGCAGTTACTACACGCCGACGCCATAGATACCATGCACAACTGGCAGGGGAGGGTGCCCCAAGTCATCCATCTGGACCCGATGTTCCCGCACCGCGACAAATCGGCACTGGTGAAAAAGGAAATGCGTCTGTTCCGGCCGCTGGCCGGCGACGATCTGGATGCCCCAGCGCTACTGGCGGCGGCGCTGCAGTTGGCCAGTCACCGGGTGGCGGTCAAGCGCCCGCGCAAGGCGCCGGCGATTGCCGGTGCGCCGCCCAGCGCCCAGCTCAATGGCCAATCCAGCCGCTATGATATCTACGGCAAAAAAAAGCTCGAGCCCTGAGGCTTAGGTCCCGGGTTCGGGTCGTGTCAGCGCGCTACTGGAGGTGCGTGCCACCTGGCGGATCGACAGACGAATCTCCGCGCTCAACACCCGTTTGGCGGTATTTTCGGCAATGTCTTCCAGGCCGGGCAGGTACTGCAGGCGCCCTTCGCCATCGGTTCTGATCACCTGCTGGTCATCGAGTCTCTGGATGAACTGGCGGAACAGCGTCTTGTCAAAAAACTCCGGGGCGTTGAGGCCATGCAGAATCGACAGGCGCTGGGCCATGACCGTGCAGAGAACTTCCAGCTGCTCGGCAGTCAGGCTGCCATTGGGGTTGTTCAGCAGCAAGGCGGCCGCCATATAAAAGCGTTCGAGCATCTGCAGGATGCTGCGCGCCAGCAGGCTCAACAGCACAAATTGGCTGGAACTGGGCTCCGGGCGCTTGATCTGGCCCGCCTCTTCACGCAATAGCCCCTCTGCAATAAGCCCGTCTATCCAGGTGTTGATCACCGCTGGCAGCTCGGCCTCCTGCCACTGCAGGAACAATTCGCCCTGCAAATAGGGGTAGACGGCGCTGACCAGCTTCTCGATCTGCTCGCGGCTCATGCGTGGATTGTTCAGGAACAGGCAGGCTATCAGGGCAGGCAAGGCCACCAGGTGCAGGACGTTATTGCGGTAGTAGGTCATCAATACCGCCTGCGGCTCATCCAGAAACAGGATTTCTCCCAGCGCGTCAGATTGTCGGCCCATCAACTGCATGCCCTCGACGTACTCGATCATGGCCTGTCCATCCATATCCGGCAGGGTCATGCTCGGGCTGTAGGGTACCCGGCTCAGCAGTGCCTTGTAGCTATTGAGGACGTTGCTCAGCGTCGTCTCGTCCAGCGCCAGGCGGCTGGTCGACAGCATGGCCAGGGCCAGCATGTTCACCGGGTTGGCATCGGCGGCCGCGTTGATCGCATTGGCCAGGCTGTGGGCCAGTTGGCTGGTCGTCTGCGAGAGCCATTCGGGTCGGTAGTCGGGCGCGTAATCGCGGTGTCGCCAACCGGGTTGCTGTTGGTCAAGAAAGCCATTCAAGGACAGCGGTTCGCCAAAGTTGACCGCGACCTTGCCGAAGCGCAGTTTCAGCGCCGAGAGGACGCGGAATATATCGAAAAAGGATTCTTTCTTCTTCTCCTGACCCCGTAACTCACCAAGATAGGTGCGCCCTTCGAGTACACGCTCATAGCCGATATAGACCGGGACAAACACAATCGGCCGACGCGAGGAGCGCAGGTAACTGCGCAGGGTGATGGCCAGCATGCCGGTCTTCGGATTCAGGGTACGCCCGGTGCGTGAGCGTCCGCCCTCGATAAAGTATTCCACCGGAAAACCGCGGCTGAACAGTGAGTGCAGGTACTCATTGAACACGGCGCTATACAGCGGGTTGCCCTTGAAGGTGCGACGCATGAAGAAGGCCCCGCCGCGCCGCAATAGCCCGCCCACGACCGGCATATTCAGGTTGATGCCGGCGGCAATGTGCGGCGGTGTCAGGCTGTTCTGAAACAGGATGTAGGACAGCAGCAGGTAATCGATATGGCTGCGGTGACAAGGCACATAGATAATCTCGTTGCCGCGGGCGATATGTTGTACGCGTTCGATATGGTTGATGCGGACGCCGTCGTAGAGCTTGTTCCAGAACCAGGACAGCACTACTTCGAGAAAACGGATAATGCTGTAGGTAAAGTCCGAAGCGATCTCGTTGGCATAGCGCGCCGCGTCCTTGCGCGCCTTGCCGGGCTCGATGCCTTTTTCCAGCGCCTCCTGGTCGATCGCGGCGCGGACCATGGGTGACTGCAGCAGGCCTTTTAGCAGCGTACGGCGATGGGACAGATCCGGGCCGACCACTGCGCCACGTTGCTCACGGAAATACACCCGCAACAGGCGGCCGGTGCGGCGCACATGGCGCTCATGCCCGAGCTGGTCACTGACCAACTGCTTGAGCGACAAGGCCTCGCCGAAGCGCAAACGTATCTTGCGGCCGTGCAATAGTATCGCCAGCAATTTGCGCATGCGCCCACCCACCGCCCAGTTGTAGGCGAACAGCAGCTTGATGGGTGACGATTCCGCATCCGGCGATTGACCCCAGAATACGCTCACTGGCACCAACTGCACTTCGTTACAGTGTCCGTCTTCCACTGCGCGGATGGCGCGCTGCAGGCGCGGCGACTGGCCGCGTGGGTCGGGGCGACCAACCCAGGCCTGTTCGCGGCTGAGAAAAGCATAGGACTCTTGCTCGCCATGCCATCCGTAGGGCGCCCTGACCGGACGCGGCAGTCCGGCTTTGCGACATTCGCGGTCGAGTACGATCAAGTCGGACAGGGACCGGTAGGGCAGTACGAAGATGATCGGTGTGTCGCGGTCCAGATGCAGGTTGAAGGCGCTATTGCCGATACTCTCCGATCGCGCCCAGAGGTACAGCAGGCGGCGCAGGAAACCGAAGCGCAAACGGCCAAAAAACGAAGAATAGACTGCGGGCATGGGGCTCTCTGTACGATGTGCTGCTGCGTGGCTGGTGCAACCAGACCTGTGTAATGGGAGGATTCTAGCGGTTTTAACATCTGCGTACAGCTGCTGCCATCATCAGGCGCGGTGATCCGCGATCACAAGGCTTGAAATCCCACGATCGGCTTCATATAGTCACCGCCTTGAGCGCTGATCCATGCCTTGCTGTCGCTGTGGAAGGAGGATGCCTCGGCGATCTGACCCCTGGGTGTTTGAACGTCCGCGTCCCGATCTTTGTATGCCCCACTGCGCAGCATTCCATGTATCCTTGCGCGTTACATTGCCCGTCCGAATGCGGCGCAATCGACTATCTGGGGGAATCGGAAGAGGCCAATGATAAACATAAATAGCCTGACCAAACGCTTCGGCGAGCATGTCGCTGTGGACAACCTGTCCTTCGCTGTCAGTCCGGGGGAAGTGCTGGGTTTTCTTGGGCCCAACGGCGCCGGCAAATCCACTACCATGAAAATGCTTACAGGGTTCCTGACGCCCGATGGCGGTTCGGCTTCGGTGTGCGGCTTTGATATTCAGACGCAGACCCTGCAGGCGCAACAGCAGATGGGCTATCTGCCGGAAGGCGCGCCCTGCTATGGCGACATGCGCGTCAAAGGCTTCCTCGAATTTATCGCCGAAATCCGTGGTTACAGTGGCGCGGAAAAACACCGGCGGGTCGATTGGGCGGCCGAGCAGTTGGAGCTGGAAGGCGTCATGGGGCAAAGCATTGAAACCCTGTCCAAGGGCTTCAAGCGCCGTGTCGGTCTGGCTCAGGCGATTCTGCATGACCCCAAGGTGCTGATTCTGGATGAGCCAACCGATGGCCTGGACCCCAACCAGAAGTTTCAGGTCCGCAAGCTGATTCAGCAACTGGCTGAAGGCAGCAACAAGATCGTGGTGATCTCCACGCATATCCTCGAAGAGGTCAGCGCGGTGTGCAGCCGTGCGGTGGTGATTGCCCACGGCCGCTTGCTGGCTGACGGTACGCCAGACGAGCTGGAAGCCCGCTCGCGCTATCACCAGGCGGTGACTGTGGAGCTTGCTCAGCCCGTCGACAGCCAGCCGTTGCTGGCCTTGCCTGGCGTGCTGGAAGTTGAGCCTCAGCGCGATGGGCAGCTGCTGACCGTGCTGGCCAAACCCGGCGCCGTGATCTTTCCTGCGGTGGGGCACTACGCCCGTGAACATAACTGGCCGGTCAAGGAATTGTCCGTCGAGCGGGGCCGGCTGGACGAAGTCTTCCGGCGTCTGACTGCGGAGGACGCCGCATGAAAAATCTCGGTGTGATCTTCAAACGCGAGCTGGGCAGCTATTTTTCTACTCCGCTGGCCTACATCTTTATCGTTATCTTTCTGGTCCTGTCGGCGGTCTTTACCTTCTACCTGGGGGGCTTCTACGAGAGCGGTCAGGCTGACCTGAACGCCTTTTTCAACTTCCATCCCTGGTTGTATCTGTTTCTGGTGCCTGCCGTGGCCATGCGCTTGTGGGCCGAGGAGCGCAAGTCCGGCACCATCGAGCTGCTGATGACCCTGCCGGTCTCGCGTGCCGATATGGTGCTCGGCAAGTTTCTCGCGGCCTGGGTATTTATCGGCCTCGCCTTGCTGCTGACCTTCCCGATCATCATCACCGTCAACTACCTGGGTGCGCCGGATAATGGCGCGATCTTTACCGGGTATCTGGGCAGTTGGTTGCTGGCCGGTGGCTATCTGGCGATTGGTTCGTGCATGTCGGCGCTGACCAAGAATCAGGTGATTGCCTTTATCGTCAGTGTGGTGGCCTGTTTCATTTTTATCGTCAGCGGCTTCTCGCTGTGGCTGGATCTGTTTACCGGTTGGGCGCCCCAGTGGCTGCTCGACGCCATTGCCTCACTCAGCTTCCTGATTCGTTTCGACGCTATCAGCAAGGGCGTTCTGGATCTGCGTGACCTGTTGTATTTCGTATCGCTCATGGCTGTGTGGTTGCTGGCTACGGCGATTGTCATCGACCTGAAAAAGGCCGATTGAGGCGAAGGGGACATAATAATGAAACGTTTAATGTATTCAGGTACCGGTCTGCTGGTACTGCTGCTGGCCTTTGTTGCCTTCAATATGGCGTCCAATGTGCTGCTGCCTGGCGCCCGGCTGGATCTGACCGAACAGAAGCTGTTCACCATTTCCGACGGTACGCGGGAGATCCTCGGCGATCTGGACGAACCTATCACCCTGTATTTCTTCTTTTCCGACCGGGCCAGCAAGGACATGGTGATTCTGCGCAACTATGCGCGGCGTGTGGAAGAACTGCTCAAGGAATACGAGCGGGTAGCGGACGGCAAGCTCAACTTGCAGATCATCGATCCGCAACCCTTCTCCGAGGCAGAAGATCGCGCAGCCGAGTTCGGTCTGCAGGACATTCCCCTGCCGCAAAGCGGCGAGAAGCTGTATTTCGGTCTGGCCGGCACCAATACACTGGCCGAGCGTGAGGTCATTCCGTTCTTCTCGCTGGAGCAGGAAGGTCTGCTCGAGTATGAGCTGAGCCGGTTGATCAATAGCCTGGCCCAGGAGCAGAAGCCGCAGATTGGTCTGATCAGCGGCCTGCCGATGAGCGGCGGCATGAACCCCATGACCGGTCAGCCGTCTTCGCCCTGGGTGGCGCTGGAGCAGATTCGTCAGATGTTCACTATCCAGAATCTGGAGCACGACATCGATCAGGTGCCGGACGATGTGGAGGTGCTGCTGCTGGTGCATCCCAAGGCGCTGACGGAGACCGCCTTGAATGCGGTGGATCAGTTTGTGCTGCGCGGCGGCCGGCTGCTGGCCTTTATCGATCCGCTGGCCGAAGCCGACCAGAGCCAGGAGGCGATGATTGATGTGATGGCCGATGGCAAGTCGTCGGATCTTGCCCCTCTGCTGAAAAACTGGGGCGTGGAATTCAACCCGGAGCAGGTGGTGCTGGATGCGCGTCTGGGGATGTCGGTCGGCCGCGGTCAGGGTCAACTGCCGGCCCGGCACATTGGCTGGCTGGAAGTCGAGTCCGAGCACCTGGACCGCGACGACACGGTTATCGCACCGTTGAAGCTGATTACCCTGGCAACGGCGGGCGCCTTGACACCGGTTGAGGGCGCGCAAACGCGTTTCACGCCGCTGATGTCGAGCACAGTCAACAGTGCACTGGTCCCGAGCAGCACCTTTACCGGTATGGACGATCCGGAGGTGCTGCTGGACGGCTTCGAAGCGGATGAGCAGATCTATCATTTCGCCGCGCGCATCCAAGGACCGGCCACCTCGGCCTATCCGCAAGGCCTGGAAGGTATCGAGCAGGGCGTTCAGTCGGCGGACAATATCAATGTGATGATCGTCGCCGATACCGACCTGCTGACCGACCGCATGTGGGTCCAGGTGCAGGATTTCTTCGGTCAGCGTGTTCCGCAGCCCTGGGCAGATAACGGCGGCTTTCTGATCAATGCGCTGGACAATCTGTCTGGCTCCGAAGCGCTGATCAGTGTGCGTTCACGGGGTAATTTCAGCCGTCCGTTTACCGTGGTCGAAGACCTGCAGCGGGCCGCCGAGCGTCGGTACCGCGCCAGTGAGCAGCGCTTGCAGCGTCAACTGGCGGAGACCGAGCAGCAGCTGGCGCAGTTGCAGCAGGGTCAGGATCCAGCCCAGATGCTGGAGATGACCGCCGAGCAGGAGCAGGCGGTGCAGCGTTTTCTTGACGAGAAGCTGCAGATTCGCAAGCAATTGCGCGATGTTCGTTTCCAGCTGAATGCGGATATCGAGCGTCTGGGCACCTGGCTGAAGGTCATCAATATCGCCCTGGTACCGGCCTTGTTGACTCTGGGCATCTTAATCTGGTGGCTGGTAGGCCGGATCCGTCGCCGTTCGGTATAGGGAGTGGCTGCCATGAAAGTAAAATTGATTGCCGTTCTGGCGGTGATTTCCGTACTGCTGATAGCCGTTGCGTTGCAGCGCCAGAATGATGACCGGGTGGATGACCTGCAAAGCCGCCAGTGGCTCTCCGAGGAGCAGTTGGCGGTGGTCAACCAATTGGACCGCATGCGCCTGGCCAAGGGTGATATTGAGGTTGAGGTGGTTCGCGACAATGGCCGTTGGGGCGTGGTCAGCAAGGACCGGTTTCCGGCCCAACCGGAGCGGGTCGCGGCGCTGCTGCACGCGGTGCGCGGTGCGCGGGTGATCGAGGCGCAGACGGATAACCCTGACTACCATGCCCGCCTGGGCCTGGACCCGGCGGCTCCAGCGGAGTCGACTATGCAGGTGACGCTGACCTCGGGCGCGGGCTCGGTGGGCCTGATTTATGGTAATCCGGTGGGGAGTGGCCAGCTGGTACGGTTTGCCGATGAAAATCAGGTCTGGCTGATCAACCGGCCCTTCAGCATGACGGTCAACGCTGTGGAGTGGCTGGATCTGCAGGTGGTGCAAATCCCCATGACGCAGGTGGCGACGGCCCGCTGGAGCCACGCTGATGGGGATGTGCTCAATCTGGAAAAAGCCAAGCAAGGGGATTACAACTTCCGCCTGGCGGCGCTTGAACCGGCCCAGCAGCAGGGCAATGAGCGCTGGATCAACAGTATGGCGCTGGCCTTGATTGATCTGCGCGCCCAGGACGTGAGGTTGCGTTCTGAGCTGGAGCTGGGTGAGCCGCTGCTGCGCATGCAGGCGGCTACCTGGGCGGGTGCGGAGCTGGAAGCCAGCCTGTTCGAGATTGAAGGGCGCTACTGGTTGCTGGTGGATCGGTTCGAGCAGCCTGAAGACAGCAATCTGGGCGTGAATGCCGATGCGCGCTGGGCCTTTCAGTTAGGCATTGGCCAGGTGGAGAATCTGAACAAGCGGCAGTCTGATATTGTTCGGGGTAGTGAGACCGAGTAGCGTTTTATTCGCTGAGCTGTAATGAAAACCCGCAGTGTTGCTGCGGGCTTTTTGCGTTCTGGAAGACTGGCGGTGGCTGACATTGGATTTGTGCGGGGAGGCAGGTTGCCCTGGACCGCTGCACGACACGCTACTGGCCATCCCTGGGGCTCGGCGGTGCACATCCCTGTGCACCGCCGGTCATGCAGCGGTCCAGGGCAACCCGCCCCGTGTAGCATAAGTGCCGCCTGCCTTTTTGCCTCGCGACTAACCCAACTGTTCGTAAACCCACTTCATGAATTCGCCTGCGGGCAGCGCGCCGGCGACGCGAGTCACTTCCTGACCCTCGCGGAGCACCATCAGCGTGGGGATGCTGCGAATGCCAAAGCGGGCCGCCAGTGCCTGTTCGTCCTCCGTATTGATCTTGAGGAACTGGGCTTTGCTGCCGGCGGCGGCAGCGGCTTTTTCAAAGGTGGCCGCAAATTGCAGGCAGGGGGCGCACCAGGGAGCCCAGAAATCGAGAATCAGCGGCAGGTCGGCGGACGCATGGGCGTTGAACTGGGCGGCGGTGACGGGTATCGGCTGATCCGTGAACAAGGGCTGCTTGCAGGCACCGCAGGTGGGCGCCTGCGCGAGCCGATCCTGATCGATACGGTTTTTGCGGTGGCAGTGGGCGCAGGCAATGATCATCGGCAGGTTCTCTCTCGGTGATGGTTAACGTGGCGGCTCAGGGTTTCATCGCCCAGATGAATTCGTTTTCGCCTTCGGCGCTGACTTTCAGCCAGCGATCAGGGTCGTCGTTGCCTTGCTCCTCGGACCAGCCGCCTACCGAACAACGGACCTCCTGACCGAGGCCGGAGTTGATGGCGCGGGCGCAATCCAGGTCGGTTTCCCATGGCGTAGTGTCGCTGTCGAACCAGACGCTGGCCCATTTCCCGGCGGCCTTGCGCACGATCATCAAGGGTATTGTCTGGCCGTCCAGCGTCAGCGTGCCGCGACGGGTCAGCTCGTTCCAGGGCTTGAGCTGCAGTTGGCCAATCTGGCTGTTGAGCCACTCGGTCAGCGCGTCCAGGTGCTCTTCGCGCAAGTAAATCTCAATATCGGGTTGGCGCACGGGCAGTCCTCTCAGGAGCGTTGCAGCAAGACCAGACGCATGGCCACTTCCAGTGATGGCAGCCCGGTTTCCAGCAGCGCCTGCTGGCGTTCGGGGCGGCTGCGGAAGCCATGCGGCGTCATGCCGATCAGGTTGGCCAAATCGGCCGGATTCAGGTTCAGAGCATAGCGCAGGGTTTGATCCTTGACGATCTGCAGGCCGTCCGGCAGCGCCTTGATCAATTCCGGCGTCGGGTGAATGCTGTCGTAGAGCTGTTCGCGCAGACGCATCAGATGATCGGCATCCGGGCCGACCAGCAGCACCTGGCCGCCGGGTTTGAGTGCGCGCAGGCACTCGTCCCAGCTCCAGGGGCTGAACACGCAGAGTGCCGCATCCAGACTGGCATCGGGCACCGGGAGGCGGGCACTGGACGCAACCAGCCACTGGATTGCACGACTGCGACGACAGGCTTTGTGGATGGCATCCTTGCTGATGTCCAGGCCGGCGACCGCGCATTGCGGCAGGGCGGCGGCGAGGCGGGCGGTGTAGTAGCCTTCGCCACAGCCCATATCCAGCAGGGTTTCGGGGGCTTGCTCGGTAAAGATCTGATTGATCTGGTCGCTGATCGGCTGGTAATGGCCGCCATCCAGAAACGCCTGGCGACAAGCCAGCATGGCCGGCGTATCGCCCGGCTGGCGGCTATTCTTGTGCTGGACCAGCAGCAGGTTCAGGTAGCCTTGACGCGCCTGATCGTAGCCGTGGCCGTTCTCGCAGGCCCAATGGCGATCCTGCGCGCTCAGCGGCGCCTGGCAGTGGGGGCAAATCAGTCTGTGCATCAGGTCAGCAGCCGTTCCAGCGTGGCTTCATAGATATCCGTGAGGGTATCCAGATCCGCCGCGCTGATATGTTCATTCAGCTGGTGGATGGTGGCGTTGACGGGCCCGAGTTCCACTACCTGGGTGCCCATGGTCGCGATAAAGCGACCATCAGAGGTGCCGCCTGAGGTGGATGGCTGGGTTTCACGGCCGGTGACCTGACGGATGGCCGCGCGCACCCCATCCAGCAAGGCGCCAGGCTCGGTAAGGAACGGCAGGCCGGACAGCGTCCAGTGCAGCTCGTAATCCACGCCCTGCTGGTCGAGAATGGCCGTTACCCGGGCCTTGAGGCTGTCCACTGTTGATTCGGTGGAAAAGCGAAAGTTGATCAGCGCGATCAGGTCGGCAGGGATAACGTTGGTGGCGCCGGTACCCGAGTTGATATTGGAAATCTGGAAACTGGTGGGCGGGAAGAAGTCATTGCCGGTGTCCCAGGTTTCTGCAGTCAGCGCGGCCAGTGCCGGCGCGGCCAAATGAATCGGGTTGCGCGCCAGATGCGGATAGGCCACATGGCCTTGCTTGCCCTTGATGATCAGCTCGGCGTTGAGCGAGCCGCGACGGCCGTTCTTGACCATGTCACCGATCAGTTCAGTGCTCGAAGGTTCGCCGACGATGCACCAGTCGACGTACTCTTCGCGTTCCACCAGGGTTCCGACGACCTTGACCGTGCCATCGGTGGCGGGGCCTTCCTCGTCACTGGTGATCAGGAAGGCGATCGAACCCCGGTGATCGGGGAAGGCGGCGACAAAGCGTTCCACCGCGACGACCATGGCTGCCAGGCTGCCTTTCATGTCGGCGGCGCCACGCCCGTAGAGCATGCCGTCCTTGATCAGCGGCTCGAAGGGTGGCTGTTCCCAGCGTTCGCTAGGCCCGGTCGGGACCACGTCGGTGTGGCCGGCAAAGCAAAGCACCGGGCCATCGATACCGCGCCGCGCCCAGAGGTTGTCTACTGCGCCGAAACGCATGTGTTCAAGGCGAAAGCCGCAGGCGCCAAGGCGCTCGGCCATCAGTTGCTGGCAGCCGGCATCGTCTGGGGTCGTGGAGTGGCGGGCTATCAGCTCGCAGGCCAGGATCAGGGTGGGGGAGAGGTCAGTCATGATGGCTTCGCTGCTTGATGGGTGTTTTGCTCATGATAGCAGAGTCGACCCTGATCAGCTCAGGGCCGGGCGCGCGGTTCAGTGTGCTTCAGGCTTTCGGGGGCATACGGCTAGTGGCGCACGGCTAGTGGCGCACGGCTAGCTGCGTTCGGCCAGCGGGCTTTACGCCAGGCCCGGCGTTGCTTCTTGTCGAGAAACGTCCAGGCTAGCAAGCGACTCTGCTTTTGACCCTGGGCCAGACTGACAACGCGAATATCGGTGGCGCCCAGTGCTTTGAGCTGCTGTTCCAGATCACTGAGCAGCGCCGCTTTGGACACCAGGGTGGTGAACCAGAAGACCTGCCGGGCAATGCCTGCGCTCTCTGTGATCATGCGCCCCAGAAACCCGGCTTCGCCGCCCTGGGTGATCAGTTCGGTGGACTGCCCGCCGAAGTTCAGCTTGGGGCCATCGACGATCTTGTCTTTGCCCAGGTTGCGCCATTTGCGCTCGGTAGCGGCGTTGGCCTCGCCCTTGTTGGCGTGAAAGGGTGGGTTGCACAGGCTAAAGTCGAACTGTTCATCGGCCGCGACGATGCCGCTGAAGATCGCCTCGGGATCAGCCTGCTTGCGCAGGCTGATCTGCCCCTGCAACCGGGCATTGGCGGCGAGAATGCGTGCGGCGTTATCCAGCGCCGCCTGATCAATCTCGCTACCGACAAAATGCCACTGATATTCATGCTGGCCGATCAGCGGATAAACCAGATTCGCTCCGGTGCCGATATCCAGGCCGCTAAGGCCGGGTCCGGTGGGAATATGGCCGTCGTGACTCTCGCCCAACAGGTCGGCAATCGCGTGGATCAGATCGGCGCGGCCGGGAATCGGCGGGCACAGGTAGCCTTCGGGAATGTCCCAGTCGGTGACCCCGTACTGTAACTGCAGGAGTGCGCGATTGAGTTCCTTGACCGCCTGTGGGTCAGTGAAGTCGAGGGTTTTTTCGCCATCCTGGTTACGGATGATCAGCGCCTTGAGTGCCGGGTTGGCAGCGCTCAGCGCACCCAGGTTGTAGTGGCCCTTGTGCTTGTTACGGGGATGGAAGGGCATCAGGCTTTAACTCCAACATAAATGGTATTGGTGGCTTCACCGTTCTGGAACGGGTTGAAGAAGGGAATGATATGGGCGGCCGTGTCAACGAATACGCTGTCCATGACCTGCATGAAATCGGCATCGGGCGGGTCCTGTGACCAGAGCGCAAAGGCGCCGCCCGCACGCAGTTGCCGGGCCATACGGCCCAGACTGTCAGGCGTATAGAAGCTGGCGTTGCCATGCTGCAGCAGCGCGCGGGGCGAGTGGTCAATATCCAGCAAGATGGCATCGAACAGGCGCCCAGGGGCCAATGGATCGAAGCCGCTGTGTTCGGCTACGGCCATGTCAAAGAAACTGCCATGCACGTAGCGGCTGCGCGAGTCGGCGTTCAGCTCGCGGCCCAGGGGTACCTTTTCCTGCTGGTGCCAACGGATCACGGTGTCCAGGTAGTCGACCACCAGCAGCTCGCTAACGCGCTGATCCTTGAGCGCTGCGACAGCCGTGTAGCCGAGTCCCAGCCCACCGACCACCACCGCCAGCGCCTCACCTTTGACGGCCGCGAGGCCCAGATCGGCCAGCGCTATTTCAGCGTCGTAGAACATGCTCGACATGAGGAATTCGTCGCCGAGCTTGACCTCGTAAATATCCCGCTCGCCGAGTGCCGGAATGCGCCGCCGGCGCAGGGAGATCTCGCCGATGGGCGACGGCTGGATATCAATTTCTTCAAACAACAGACCCATGGTCAGTCCCCAAGCGCGGCGGTTTAAGGGGAGCTATGTTAACACCCGCCGGCGTGCTGGTCTGCGCCAGCATGAGGCGTATAATGCAGCGCATCGCAAATTGAGGTGTGCATGAGTACAGATGATCCGCGCTTTGGTGGCATTGCCCGCGTGTATGGCCAGTCGGGTCTGGCGCAGTTGCAGGCCAGCCATGTGGCGGTGGTCGGCATTGGCGGCGTCGGCAGCTGGGTGGCCGAAGCCTTGGGACGTACCGCTATCGGGCGCATTTCGCTGTTCGATATGGACGAGATCTGCGTGACCAACACCAACCGCCAACTGCCGGCAATGACTGGCCAGATTGGTCGGGCCAAGGTCGAGGCCATGGCCGAACGCTTGCGTGCGATCAACCCGGCGTGCGATGTGCGGCCAGTCATGGATTTCGTCACCGAGAACAATCTGGCTCAACACATCACTGAGGAGTTTGACTGCGTCATCGATTGCATCGACAGCGTCGCCTCGAAAGTCGCGTTGATCGCCTGGTGCAGGCGGCGCAGGATCCCGGTGATCACTACCGGTGGTGCCGGTGGACAGATTGACCCGACGCAGATCAAGGTTTCCGACCTGTCAAAAACCGTCAATGACCCTCTGGCCGCCAAGGCGCGCTCAATGCTGCGGCGTGATCACAACTTTCCCCGCTCCGGGAGCAAGCGCAGCTTTGGTGTACCCTGCGTGTATTCCACCGAACAGCTGCGTTACCCGCAACCCGATGGCAGTGTCTGTCAGCAGAAGTCTTTCGTTGGCGAGGGCGTCAAGCTCGACTGCGCCGGCGGCTTCGGTTCAGTCACCATGGTCACCGCCACCTTCGGCATGGTCGCCGCCGCGCAAGCCGTTCAGCGCATCCTGCGCTGAGCGGCAAGCTACAAGCTACAAGCTACAAGCTACAAGCTACAAGCTACAAGCTACAAGCGAAAAGCGAAAAGCGAAAAGCGAAATACATAAAGCCCGTGCCGATAAATCGGAACGGGCTTTATTGTCACGGTACTCGTAGCACCCTCGATCAACTTGCCGCTTGAAGCTTGAAGCTTGCGGCTAAACCCCGCCGGGGTTCAGTTGTGTGCGTGCAGCATGTCGTTGAGCTGGATCGCGCTCTTGTTGGTCTTGCATTCGATTGAGCCGGTCTGCGAGTTGCGGCGAAACAGCAAGTCGGTCTGGTTAGCCAGGTCGCGGGCCTTGACCACTTCGACCAGATTATCCGCATCATCCAGCAGCGCAACCTTGATGCCGGCGGTAATATACAGCCCCGCCTCAATGGTGCAGCGATCGCCCAGCGGAATGCCGATACCGGCATTGGCCCCGATCAGACAGCCTTCGCCGACCGAGATGACGATATTGCCGCCGCCAGACAGCGTGCCCATGGTCGAGCTGCCGCCACCCAGGTCCGAGCCCTTGCCGACAAACACGCCAGCCGAGATGCGCCCTTCAACCATGCTGGTGCCCGCGGTCCCGGCGTTGAAGTTGATAAAGCCTTCGTGCATGACGGTGGTGCCTTCGCCGACATAGGCGCCCAGGCGCACACGGGCGGTATTGGCAATGCGCACCCCCGACGGCACAACGTAATCGGTCATGCACGGGAATTTATCCACACTCATCACATTCAGCGACTGGCCCTGCAGGCGAGCGGCCAGCTGGCGCTGCGGCAGTTCGTTGATATCGATAGCGCCCTGATTGGTCCAGGCGACGTTCGGTAGCAGCGGGAAGATCCCGGCCAGTACCACACCGTGCGGCTTGACCAGACGGTGAGACAGTAGGTGCAGCTTGAGGTAGGCCTCGGGGGTGGACACCGGGGCTTCGTCGGTAGCCAATACCGTGACGACCAGAGGCTGGGTGCTGCCCTGCACAGAGGTCATCAGCGCCGCGGCGTCGACAAAGCCCGCAGCGCTGAGCGCTGCAATCAGGGCATCGCACTGCTTGCCAGCCAGCTCAATAGCCTGATTGCCGCCGTTGTAGCCCAGCTGTTCACTGATGACCTTGATCAGGTCTGCTTCGGGATTCAGCAGCGGCTGAGGGTAGTACACCTCCAGCCAGTCACCTGCGTTATTCTGAGTGCCGATGCCAAAGGCCAGGCTAAAACATTCGCTCATGGGGTGCTTCCTTGGATGCAATTGGTGCGGTTGTCAGTCAAAGGTGGCGGCGTATTCAGCGGGTTTGAAACCCACCAGCCGTTGTGCGCCGGTATCCAGTACGGGTCTTTTGATCATCGAGGGGTTGGCCTGCATCAGCGCAATAGCCTTGCCAGTATCGATGTCTTGCTTGTCACTGTCCTCGAGCTTGCGAAAGGTCGTGCCCTGACGGTTGAGAATCTTCTCCCAACCATGCTCGCTGCACCAGGCCTTCAGCTGGTCGGCGCTGATGCCGTCTTTCTTGTAATCATGAAACTGATAGTCGACGCCGTGCTCGTCCAGCCAGGTTCGGGCTTTTTTCATGCTGTCACAGGCTTTGATGCCATACAGGATAAGCATTGTTCAGAGGCTCCCGATAAAGCTGCGAATCCGCTGGGCGGCTTCAATGCAGTCTTCCAGCGGCGCGACCAGGGCCATGCGCACACGGCCGGCGCCGGGATTATAACCATCAATCTCCCGCGACAGGAAACTGCCGGGTACGACGGCGACGTTCTGTTCGGCGAGCAGACGCTGGGTGAAAGTCTGATCATCCAGCGGGGTGCGCGGCCAGAGATAAAAGCCGGCATCGGGCCGCTGCACGTCCATGACGCCAGCGAGAATATCCAGCACTGCATCGAATTTGGCTTGGTATTGCCTGCGATTGTCTTCGACGTGCTGCTCATCCTGCCAGGCCGCGAGACTGGCGTATTGGACGTGCACCGGCATAGCGCAGCCATGGTAGGTGCGGTAGGTCAGAAACGGCTGCAACAGGCTGGCATCGCCAGCCACAAAGCCGGAGCGCAGACCGGGCAAATTGGAGCGCTTGGACAGGCTGTGGAACACCACGCAGCGAGCGTAATCCAACCGACCCATCGCCGCGCAGGCCTGCAGCAGGCCCAGCGGAGCCTGGTTTTGGGGTGCGTAGATTTCGCTGTAGCACTCATCGGAGGCAATCACGAAATCGTACTGGTCAGCCAGGCCGATCAATTTCTGCATTTCGCTCAGCGACATCACCGCGCCGGTCGGATTGCCCGGCGTACAGATAAACAGCAGCTGACAACGCTCCCAGACACTCGCCGGCACGGTGTCTACATCGGGCACAAACCCGTTGCTCTGCTCGCAGGGCAGGTAGTGCGGCTCGACACCGGCCAGCAAAGCGGCGCCTTCATAGATCTGATAGAAGGGATTCGGGCTGACCACCAGCCCGGCCGGGTCGCGGTTGACCATGGCCTGGGTAAAGGAGAATAGCGCTTCGCGGGTGCCGTTGACCGGTATCACCTGGGTGCGGGCATCGACCTGGCCGGCGCCGAGCGCAAAGCGTTGCTCCAGCCAACGCGCGATGCCTTCGCGCAATGCGGGAATGCCGGCGGTGGTGGGGTAGACCGCCGCCTGATCCAGATGCCGGGTCAGGGTCTCCAGCACAAAGGCTGGCGAGGGATGCTTGGGCTCGCCGATCGACAGCGAAATAGGCCGCAGTGCCGGATTGGGTTGTACGTCCGCGATCAGCGCGCGCAGCTTTTCAAAGGGATAGGGCTGCAGGCGTTGCAAGTCTTTATTCATGCGGGCGAGGTCCTCAAATGACGATCTGGTTGGGCTGGGTAGTGTCCGATTGCTGAGCACTGTTGCCCAGCGTGTCGATGATGGTCTGTTGCAGCCGGCTGCACAGCTCGGGGTCGGAGAGGGCGTGGTTGTTGGCATCCGTCAGCACGAACACGTCATCTACGCGCTCGCCCAGGGTGACAATTTTGGCATTCTGCACGCTGATATCAAAATCCAGCAGAATGCGGCCCATACGTGCCAGCAAGCCCGGCCGGTCCGGCGCGCTGAGCTCCAGGATGGTGTGCTGGCCTTCCGGCGAGTTGTAGATGGTCACTTCAGGAGCAAAGGAGAAGTGCTTCAACTGACGCGGCACGCGGCGCTGGATGATCGAAGGGTAAGCGTCCGGATCAGACAGCGCTTCAATCAGATCATGCTTGATCTGTTGAATGCGCTCAGGGTTGTCACCAATCGAGCTGCCATCGGCATCCAGAACAATATAGGTGTCCAGACTGAAGCGGTTGGTCGAGGTGATGATGCGTGCATCCTGAATGCTCAGGTTCAGCTGATCCATGGCCGCCACGGTCACGGCAAACAGGTCGTGCTGCTCGGGCGTATAGATGAAGATCTGCGTGGCGCCCTCGAACTCGCGTTGGGCGGTCTCCTTGATCTGCACCAGCGGTCCGGCGTGATCCGGGTGCTGGATGATCGCCTCGGTATGCCAGGCGACATCGCTGGCGGTATGCCGCAGGAAATAATCTTCGCCCAGCTGTTCCCAGAGCGCTTCGGCGTCCTCTTCCTCTATACCGCTGCGCACCACGATGTCCAGCGCCGCGCGTTGCGTCTGATGCACCTGTTCCTCGCGATCCGGGGGGTTGTCCAGGCCCCGGCGCAAGGCGCGCTTGGTCTCGGTATAGAGCTGCCGCAACAGCGAGGCGCGCCAGGAGTTCCAGAGGGTCGGGTTGGTGGCGTTGATATCGGCGATAGTCAGTACATACAGGTAGTCCAGGCGGACCTGGTTGCCCATCTGCACGGCAAAGTCGTGAATCACCTGCGGATCGGAAATATCCTTGCGCTGCGCGGTGGTGGACATGATCAGGTGGCTTTCCACCAGCCAGCTGACCAGCCGCGTATCCCAGGCCGGTAGCTGATGGCGCTGGCAGAATGCGGTGGCGTCCACGGCGCCCAGCTCGGAGTGATCGCCGCCGCGGCCCTTGGCGATATCGTGATACAAGCCGGCCATGTAGAGCAGATCAGGCTTGGGCAAGCGGCAGAAAATCCGCCAGGCCAGCGGAAACTTTTCCTGATAGTCGGGCTGATTGAGCTTGCGCAGATGCTTGATCAGATTCAGCGTGTGCGCGTCCACCGTATAGATGTGAAACAGGTCGTGCTGCATCTGCCCGACGATTTTGCCGAACTCCGGCAGATAGCGGCCGAGAATGCCGTAGCGATTCATGCGCCGCAGGTTGCGGTGGATGCCTTCCCTGCAGCGAAACAGTTCAACGAACAGGCTGGTATTGCGGATATCGGCGCGGAAGGCGTCATCAATCAGATGCCGGTGATCGCGCAGCAGACGAATGGTATCGGCGCGCACACCACGGATCTCCGGGTGCTGGGCCATCAGCAGGAAAATCTCCAGCAGCGCGAAGGGCGCACGCTTGAAGACCTGCGGGTGAGTCACTTCGATATAGTGATTGCGTACCTGAAAACGACTGTTAAGGGGCTCGATTTCGGTGGTTTCGGCATTGCGCAGCAGAATCTCTTCAAAGTGCTGCATCAGCAGGTCATTGAGTTCCGACAGCGACATCACTACCCGATAATACTTCTGCATAAAGCGTTCGACGGCCAACTTGCTGTCGTTGTCTTCGTAGCCCATCATCTGCGCGATGGTGCGCTGGTGGTCGAACAGCAGCCGATCTTCGGCACGTTTGGCCAGAATGTGCAGGGCAAATCGCACCTGCCACAAGAAGGCGCGGCCGGAGGCGAGAATGTTGTATTCGGCTTCATTCAGAAAGCCGCGCTCGACCAGTTCGCGTAGATCGTTGGTGCCGAAATGCCGCAATGCCACCCAGCCGATAGTCTGGATGTCGCGCAGCCCACCGGGGGAGCTTTTGACGTTGGGCTCGAGGTTGTATTCGGTATCGTTGTATTTGCCGTGACGCTTGTGCTGTTCGGCGCGCTTGGCGCGAAAGAACTGGGCGTCATCCCACATCTGCTCGGCGCTGATGGCGCTGATCATGCTCTGCCGCAGCTGCTCGTCACCGGACAGGGTGCGTGACTCCATCAGGTTGGTGATCACCGTGATGTCGGCACGCGCCTCTCGCTGGCATTCGCTGATCGAGCGCACGCTCTGGCCGACTTCCAGGCCGATGTCCCAGAGCAGCATCAGAAATTGTTCAATGGACGCGTTATGGGCATATTGGTCGCTGTCGCGGAGCAAGATCAGCAGGTCGATATCCGAATGCGGATGCAGTTCACCGCGGCCATAGCCACCCACCGCGAGCAGGGCGACGTCTTCGGCATCGGTGCTGGCCTGGATAGACCAGGCCTTGCGCAGGATCTGATCGGTAAACCAGGCCCGTTCGTAAATCAGCTTGTGAATGTCGCGGCCCCCTTCGAAGCGCGCGCGCAGTACCGCATCCGCATGGCGAATGGCTTTCTTGAAGGCAGCCACCGGGCTGCTTTTCAGGGCCAGTTCGGCCTGGAACTGGCCCGGGTCAAACAGTTCATTATCCACAGCGGACCCCAGACAGCAGTTTATTGAAGGTTTTCTTCGTGACGACGGGTCAGCACTTCATGGCCATCCGCCGTCACCAGAATGGTGTGCTCCCATTGCGCCGAGAGCTTGCGATCCTTGGTGATCGCGGTCCAGCCATCGCCGAGCAGACGGGTTTCATGCCGGCCCTGGTTGATCATCGGCTCTATGGTAAAGGTCATGCCTTCTTTCAGCTCCATGCCGGTGCCCGCGCGGCCGTAGTGCAGAACTTGCGGCTCCTCGTGAAATACCTTGCCGATACCGTGGCCGCAGTATTCGCGCACCACACTGTAGTGGTTGGCGTGGGCGTGATCCTGAATCACCTGGCCAATGTCGCCCAGGCGCGCCCCGGGGCGTACCACCTCGATGCCTTTATACATGCACTCCTGGGTTACCCGGGCCAGACGCTGGGCCCACTCGGGCACGTCACCGACCATGAACATCTTGCTGGTATCACCGTGGTAGCCATCCTTGATAACGGTGACGTCGATATTCAGGCAGTCACCATTTTTTAACGGCTTGTCGTTCGGAATGCCGTGGCAAACCACATGGTTCAGCGAGGTGCAGATCGACTTGGGAAAGCCCGGGCGACCCGGCGCGGCGCCGTAGTTGAGCGGCGCGGGAATGGCTTTTTGTACGTTGACGATGTGCTCGTGGCACAGCCGGTCGAGCTCATCGGTGGTCACTCCCACGCGAATATGTTCGCCGATCATTTCCAGGACCTCGGCGGCCAGGCGTCCGGCAATACGCATGCCGGCTATATCTTCCGGGGTTTTGATGGTCACGGTCATGGAAGGTCTCTCTTGGTTGCGGCGCCCTGAGGCGTTCAGTAATAAAGTCAGTCAGTTTAACAGATCAAGCGGGGCGCTGTTGAGCGTCCAGTGCCATGACCGCCGGGCACCTGCGACTTTATTCGTTTCCAGTTGTATGATATAAAGCGCCGCGCCTGAATAAACGTCTGCAACAGACGCCAGGCTTAAACTGAAACCGCACACGTATCGACACACTGTCCTGGGTGCCCTCCGGGGTTGGACATTGGGATACGTGGAGGCTCAACCCAAACTATATTGGAGCTGTCATGACTCAAGTTTCTATGCGCGATATGCTGAAGGCCGGTGCGCACTTCGGCCACCAAACCCGTTACTGGAACCCGAAGATGGGCAAGTACATCTTCGGTGCTCGCAACAAGATCCACATCATCAACCTCGAAAAGACCATGCCGATGTTCCACGATGCCCTGAGCTTCGTGGAAAAGCTGGCCTCCGGCAAGAACAAGCTGCTGTTTGTCGGCACCAAGCGCGCTGCCAGCAAGATCATTGCTGAAGAAGCCACGCGTGCCGGTATGCCGTATGTCGATCACCGCTGGTTGGGCGGCATGCTCACCAACTACAAGACCATTCGCGCGTCCATCAAGCGTCTGCGTGATCTTGAGATCCAGGCTGATGATGGCACCTTTACCAAGCTGACCAAGAAAGAAGCGTTGATGCGTACCCGTGATCTGGAAAAACTGGATCGCAGCCTCGGTGGTATCAAGGACATGGGCGGCCTGCCGGATGCCCTGTTCGTTATCGACGTCGAGCACGAGCGCATCGCCATTACTGAAGCCAACAAGCTGGGTATCCCGGTTATCGGTATCGTTGACACCAACAGCAGCCCGGATGGCGTCGATTACGTTATCCCTGGCAATGATGACGCCATTCGCGCCATCAAGCTGTACGCTGCGGCCATGGCCGATGCGGTACTGAGTGGCAAGAACACCAACGGTGGTGCTGACGAGTTTGTCGAAGAAGCAGCCCCCGCCGCTGAGGCTTCAGAAGGCTAAGCGGTAGCTCATACCGTTTCATGCCGAGGTAAAAAGGGGGCTATGCCCCCTTTTTTGCAATATCTTGAACGCAACATGATACGGCTGCCTGCGCATTCACAGGGCAGTCCAACATCAAGCAAGTTAGAGGAACAATTCATGTCACAGATTTCTGCAGCCATGGTCAAAGAACTGCGCGAGCGCACTGGCCAAGGCATGATGGATTGCAAAAAAGCATTGACCGAAGCCGGTGGCGACATCGAGAAAGCGATCGACGATATGCGCGCTGCCGGTTCCATCAAGGCGGCCAAGAAGGCTGGCAACATTGCCGCTGAAGGCGCTATCGGTGTCAAGCTGGCCGACGACCACAAGTCTGCCGTGATCATCGAAATCAACTCCCAGACCGACTTTCTGGCGCTGCAGGACGATTTCAAGGGTTTTGTCAGTGCCAGCCTGGATAAGGCCTTTACCGCGGGTTACAGCGATGCAGCCCCGTTGATCGCTGATCAGGAAGCCGCCCGTGAAGCGCTGATTGCCAAGTGCGGCGAGAACGTCAATATCCGCCGTCTAAGCCGCGTCGAAGGTGATGTGGTCGGTGCTTACCTGCACGGTCACCGTATTGGTGTGATTGTGACCCTGAAGGGTGGCGATGCTGAGCTGGCCAAGGATATTGCCATGCACGTGGCTGCCAGCAACCCGCAGTTCCTGGATGCCAGTCAGGTCTCTGACGAAGCCATTGCCAAGGAAAAGGAAATCTTCCTCGCCCTGAACGCCGAGAAAATTGCCGGGAAGCCGGAGAATATTGTTGAAAATATGGTCAAAGGCCGTATCAACAAGTTCCTGTCTGAAGCCAGCCTGGTCGAGCAGGCGTTCATCAAGGACCCGGAAGTCAAGGTCGGTGAGCTGGCGAAGAAAGCCGGTGCTGAAATTCTCTCCTTCGTGCGTTACGAAGTGGGTGAAGGCATTGAGCGCGCTGAAGTCGATTTCGCTGCCGAGGTAGCCGCCCAGGTTGCCGCTACCAAGCAGTGAACATGCGCTCTGAACCACGCATGACGGGTCGCCTTCGAGGCAGCCTGTAGTCCGGTTTATAGAGAGGCTTCCCGCGCAGGCGGGAGGCCTCTTTTTTAAATGAAACACTGAACAAGTGGCAGGCCACCTTGGTGGTTGTAACTCGTTGAGTGTTTTGCCATTCCCCGCAGGAGAGTCAATATGGCCCAAGTACCCAGCAGCCGTCAGCCCAAGTACAAGCGTATTCTACTCAAACTCAGTGGCGAGGCCCTGATGGGCACGGAGGGTTTCGGTATCGATCCCAAAGTGCTTGATCGGATGTCCTTGGAAATTGGCCAGTTGATCGGCATTGGTGTGCAGATCGGCCTGGTGATTGGCGGTGGCAACCTGTTCCGCGGCGCCGCGCTGCATGCAGCCGGTATGGATCGTGTCACCGGCGATCATATGGGCATGTTGGCCACCGTGATGAACGCTCTGGCCATGCGCGATTCGCTGGAGCGCTCGAATATTCAGACCCGCGTGATGTCAGCCATTACCATGGAGGGCGTGACCGAGCATTACGATCGGCGCAAGGCCATGCGCTACCTTGGCAGTGGTGACGTGGTAATATTCTCTGCTGGAACCGGTAACCCGTTCTTTACCACCGATACGGCAGCCTGTTTGCGCGGCATTGAAATGGATGCCGACCTGGTATTGAAAGCGACCAAGGTTGACGGGGTGTATAACGCCGACCCGATGAAGGATCCGAATGCCGAGCGTTTTGATACCCTGACCTATGATCAGGTGCTGGATCTGAAGCTGGGAGTGATGGATTTGACGGCTATCTGTCTGATCCGTGATCACAAGATGCCCTTACGCGTATTTAACATGAACAAACCTGGCGCGCTGCTCAATGCAGTGGTGGGTAGTGCCGAAGGTACACTGATCGAGGGTTGAGGAATGATCAACGATATTAAGAAAGAAACCCAGGAGCGGATGACGAAGTCCGTTGAGTCTTTGGGCCATGCCTTCGCCAAGATTCGTACCGGCCGAGCGCACCCGAGCATTCTGGACAGTGTCATGGTGTCCTATTACGGTACCAACACCCCGCTGCGCCAAGTAGCCAACGTCAACGTTGAAGACTCGCGCACCCTGGCGCTGACCGTGTTTGACCGTAGCATGATCCAGGCGGTAGAAAAGGCCATCATGACCTCGGACCTTGGCCTGAATCCGGCCACTGCCGGCACGACCATCCGTGTGCCAATGCCGGCTCTGACTGAAGAGACACGCAAGGGTTTCACCAAGACAGCCCGCGCTGAGGCCGAAAATGCCCGGGTGGCGGTGCGGAACATTCGTCGCGATGCGCTAAGCCAGCTCAAGGATTTGCAAAAGGAAAAGGAAATCAGTGAGGACGACGAGCACCGCGCGGCCGATGAAGTACAGAAACTGACCGACAAGTATGTTGCCGAGATCGACAAGGCGTTGGATGCCAAGGAAGCGGATCTGATGGCCATTTGAGGGTCGATTCCGAGTGTTGAACGGATGAGCAAAAATATGGCAGTACGTCCAACGGGTTTTGTGCCAAGGCATGTGGCGATCATCATGGATGGTAATAATCGCTGGGCGCGCAAGCGTCTATTGCCCGGAGTGGCTGGTCACAGGGCCGGAGTCGATGCGGTCAAGGCGATGATCGAAGTCTGCGCCGAAGAGGGTGTGGAAGTGCTGACGCTATTCGCCTTTTCCAGCGAAAACTGGCGACGCCCCGAGGCAGAGGTCGGGGCGCTGATGGAGCTGTTTTTTACTGTGCTGCGCCGTGAGGTCAAGCGCCTGCGTGAGAACGGGATTCGATTGTGCATCATTGGCGACCGCAGCCGTTTTTCGCCCGAACTGCGTCAGGCCATGAGTGACGCTGAGCGGCGTACCGCAGAGGGTCGGCGACTGACTCTGGTAGTGGCCGCCAACTACGGCGGTCAGTGGGATATTGCCGAGGCAGTCAAAAAGCTCGCAGGTCAGGTAGTAAGCGGGCAGCTGGCTATCGATGAGATTGCCGAGCAGCATGTTGAGGCCGCGCTGAGTACCGCCAGCTGGCCGCTGCCGGACCTGTGTATCCGCACTGGCGGCGAGCATCGCATCAGCAACTTTCTGCTCTGGCAGCTGGCCTATGCCGAACTGTATTTTTCCGATCTCTATTGGCCTGATTTCAAACAGGAAGCCTTGCGTGAGGCCTTCGCCGACTTCGCTCGGCGCCAACGCCGTTTTGGCAAAACCAGCGATCAAATAGAGGCGCAGACCTGATGCTCAAACAGCGAATCATTACTGCGGTCATTCTGGCTCCACTGGCGATTGCCGGCTTCGTGATGCTCGAAGGGCTCTGGTTCGCGCTGTTTATCGGTGCTGTGGTGGTAGTGGCTGCCTGGGAGTGGGCGCGGTTGGCCGGCCAAACCGGCCAGAAGGGGCGTATCGTCTACGCGCTGGTAGTCGCACTGTTGCTGGCGGGCTTGTACCTGCAAAGCTGGCCTGCGCACTACCTGCTGATTGCGGCCGTTGTCTGGTGGCTGGTCGCTACGCTCATGGTCATTCGCTACCCCCGTGGACGGGGGCTGTGGGCCGGATCGATGCTTGCCCAGGTGTTTGGTCTGCTGATCCTGCTGCCGGCCTGGTACGGTCTGGTCTGGCTGCGTGAGACGCCCAATGGCCTGTGGTTGATCATGGCCTTGATGGTCTTGGTGTGGGCGGCAGATATAGGCGCTTATTTTGCCGGGAAGACCTGGGGGCGGCGCAAACTGATGCCCAACGTCAGCCCGGGCAAGACCATCGAAGGTTTTCTTGGCGGTCTCGCCTTGACCCAGTTGCTCAGCCTCGCAGCGCTGCTGTATCTGGGCTGGTCTCTGTCGGCTGTCCTGCTGGGGCTGATTGGCGCCGCGCTGGTGGTGATTTTCTCCGTGGTAGGTGACCTGACCGAAAGTCTTTTCAAACGCGATCAGGGCCTCAAGGACAGCAGTAATCTGCTCCCTGGTCACGGCGGTGTGCTGGATCGAATTGACAGCCTGACCGCGGCGATACCGGTATTCACCCTGTATTGGTTGCTGGTTGGAGGTCCGCCAGGGTGAGCAAAATCTGGGTCACGGTGCTGGGTGCGACGGGCTCCATCGGGGTGAGTACGCTGGATGTGATTGCCCGCCACAGCGAACGCTATGCGGTCTTTGCACTCACCGGGTTCAGCCGTATGGCGGAGCTTGAGCTGCAATGCCTGGCGCATCAGCCGCTATTTGCGGTGGTTGCCCAGGAGCAGCAAGCGCACAACCTGCAGCGGGCGCTGCGCCAGGCAGGCAGTCTCACTGAAGTGCTCTGGGGCAGCGACGCCTTGGCTCGGGTGGCGGAAGATCCGCAGGTCGAGGTAGTGATGGCCGCCATTGTCGGCGCTGCCGGGCTGCATCCGACGCTGGCGGCGGTGCAAGCCGGCAAGCGGGTGCTGTTGGCCAACAAGGAAGCGCTGGTGATGTCCGGTGCGCTGTTTATGCAGGCGGTGCGTCGCTCTGGCGCGGTACTGCTACCCATTGATAGCGAACACAACGCGATATTCCAGTGCATGCCTGCCGGCTACCTGGGCGGACTTGCTAACGTCGGTATGCGGCGTATTTTGCTTACCGCCTCAGGCGGTCCGTTCCGCGACATGCGTGCGGAAGATCTCAAACATGTGACGCCACAGCAGGCTTGCGCGCACCCGAACTGGTCCATGGGGCAGAAGATTTCGGTCGATTCGGCGAGCATGATGAACAAGGGGCTGGAGCTGATTGAGGCCTGTTGGCTGTTTGATGCGCGGCCCGATCAGATCGAAGTGGTGGTACATCCGCAAAGCGTGGTGCATTCGTTGGTGGATTATGTCGATGGCTCGGTCATCGCGCAGCTGGGCAATCCTGATATGCGCACACCGATCGCCCACGCGCTGGCCTGGCCTGAACGCATCGACTCGGGCGTCAGTGCCCTGGATTTGCTCGCGGTCGGTCGCCTGGACTTCCGTGCCCCGGACCTTGAGTTGTTTCCTTGCCTGGTGCTTGCCCGTCAGGCGGCTGAAGCCGGCGGAACGGCCTGCGCGCAACTCAACGCGGCCAACGAAGTGGCCGTAGAGGCTTTTCTGGCGGGACGCATTGGTTTTACCGATATCCCTGTTATCATCGAAGCAACACTTGAGCGTATGGCCCCCGAGCCAGTCGTAGACCTGAATCACATCATGGCCGCTGATACCTTGGCGCGCGAACATGCCCGCCGCTGGCTGGCTAATCGGCACTGAGCACCGTCAGGCGCGGCCTTCTGTCTTTCTACCTTCCAGATGAGGCGTTGAATGGATTTGTTATTCACCTTGCTTGCCACCGTGGTGGCACTCGGGCTGCTGGTGACCATTCATGAGTATGGCCATTTTTGGGTGGCTCGACGCTGTGGCGTCAAGGTTTTGCGTTTTTCGATAGGCTTCGGCTCGGCGTTATACCGTTGGCATGACAAGCGCGGTACCGAATTCGTGATTGCCGCCATCCCGCTGGGTGGTTACGTCAAGATGCTTGATGAGCGCGAGGGACCGGTCGACGCCGCCGAGCTGGATCAGACCTTCAATCGCAAAGACGTCAAGCAACGCATTGCCATCGTGGCCGCCGGGCCGATCGCCAACTTTCTGCTGGCTATTGTGGCTTTCTGGATAGTCGCGGTTATGGGTATTACGGCGCTGGCACCGGTGCTGGGGCCGGTTGCAGAAGACAGTGTTGCTGCCCGTGCGGGCCTGGTCGAAGGCCTTGAAGTCGTTGAAGTCGATGGCGTCGCTACACAAAGCTGGCAGGAGGTCAATCTGCAATTGATTCGCCGCCTGGGCGAAACCGGCCAGATGCAGATCATGGCAATCGACGGCCCGGGTGCGACGCCGCAATCCTATACCCTGGTATTGAACGACTGGCTGCGTGGCGCCGATCAGCCTGACCCGATTGCCGCGCTTGGCCTGAGCACCTGGCGCCCCGAGATTCCCCCACTGCTGGGGGAAATCAGCCCAGGCGGTGCGGCAGAGGCCGCCGGTCTGCAAGCCGACGATCTGATCGTCAGTATTGATGGCCAGGCGGTGAACAGTTGGTTGGCCCAGGTCGTGCCCGCCATTCAGGGCAGCCCTGGCGAGCCTTTGGCGTTGGGCATCGAACGTGACGGCCGATTGATGATGGTCTCCGTCACTCCCCAGGCGCGGGAGCAGAACGGTTCCGTGACCGGCTTTGTGGGCGCCGGTGTGGCTGCTTTCGAGTGGCCAGAGCACATGGTGCGGTCGATCGATTACAACCCCTTGGTGGCTATCCCGGTGGCTGCGGCCAAGACCTGGGACATGACCGTACTCACTCTGGACTCGCTGAAGAAGATGTTGACCGGGCTTGTCTCGGCAAAAAACTTGAGTGGTCCGATAACCATTGCTAAAGTGGCGGGCGCTTCGGCCAAGTCGGGCCCTGAGAGTTTTCTGAACTTCATTGCTTACTTGAGTATCAGTCTGGGTGTGCTTAACCTGCTGCCCATTCCGGTATTGGATGGTGGTCATCTGGTCTATTACACGGCTGAATGGATACGCGGCAAGCCGCTGTCGGAACGCATTCAGGCCTGGGGGTTGCAGATAGGCCTGGCGCTGATTGTCGGGGTGATGTTTTTTGCCATCTACAACGACATAAGCCGCCTGGGTTGATCCCGGGCACGCAAGAACACGCTCTGCCGTTTGCGGTGGATACGAATTTAACCAGTCAGCCAGAACGGATTTCATGAAACGTTACCTATTGCCTGCGCTATTGCTGATACTCCTGGCGCCAGGAGCTTTTGCCGACGCCTTCCAGATCTCCGACATCCGCATCAATGGGTTGCAGCGCGTCTCCGCTGGCAGCGTGTTTGCTGCGCTGCCGCTGGATATTGGTGAGCAAGTCGATGACCAGAGTCTGGTTGACGCCAGCCGCTCGCTGTTCCGCACCGGCTTCTTTGAAGATATTCAGCTGGGTCGTGATGGTAACGTGCTGGTTATCACCGTCGTGGAAAGGCCATCGATTGCCGCCATCGAACTGGAAGGCAACAAGGCTATCGTCAGCGAGGACCTGCTCAGCGGTCTGACCGCTGCGGGCCTGGCCGAAGGCGAGATATTCCAACAGGCTACGCTCGATGGTGTGCGTAACGAGTTGCTGCGCCAATACGTTGCCCAGGGCCGCTACTCGGCGAGCATTGAAACCGAGGTAATTGCCGAGCCGCGTAACCGAGTAACGTTGAAGATTGATATCAATGAAGGCTCGGTTGCCTCGATCAAGAATGTCAACGTGGTCGGCAACACGGTATTCAGCAATGCCGACCTGACGGACCTGTTCGAGCTCAAGAGTTCCAACCTGCTGTCGTTCATGCGCAATGACGACAAGTACTCCAGGGAGAAGCTGTCCGGTGATCTGGAGCGCCTGCGTTCCTGGTATCTGGACCGCGGCTACATCAACATGGATATCGCGTCCACCCAGGTGTCCATTACCCCCGACAAGAAAAACGTTTACGTCACCGTCAATGTCAATGAGGGTGAGTTGTACACGGTCAGCGACGTCAAGCTGTCGGGCGACCTGGTGGTTGACGAGTCGGTACTCGATGAGTTGCTGCTGATTGAACCCGGCCAGGTGTTC
>JAWOGT010000016.1:0-19398 GCA_046496585.1 Halopseudomonas sp. | reverse complement strand
AGGCCCAGCTGTTTTATTCCGAACATGGCAGTTGGTACGTCAGGCACATACAGCCCCAAGACAAGGATGAAGGATTGATTTCACTAGGGTTGGCCGAATCAGTCAATGGGTCACACGCTTGCCCCACCACTCCAGCAGCAACACTAATACCACGGCCGTTAGCATCAACGCCAACCCACCCTGCCAGTAGGCGGGCTCGCCCGTCACGGCCTGGTAATGCTGCGGCAATAGATTGGTTTCCAGCATGGGCGTGCGCTCACCCTGACTGTTCTCGCGCCAACTAAGTACTTCTTTCCACGGCCAGACCTTGTTCAGCGAACCGACCAGCAGGCCAGTCAGGAAGGCCAGGGTAATATTACGCGCATGCTTGAGCAACCAGGACAACAAGCGGGAAAAGCTCAACAGACCGGCTATGCAGCCCAGTGCAAAAACACTGATCAGGCCCAGATTGAAATCCTTGACGGCGCCAAGCACGGCGCCGTAAAGCCCCAGCAACAACAGGATAAAGCTGCCGGAAATACCTGGCAGTATCATTGCACAGATAGCGATAGCGCCAGCCAGAAAGATCATCATCGGCGTGCTGGGCAACTGCAGCGGTACCGCTACCGTAATCAGGTAAGCGAACAGGCCGCCCAGCACAAAAGCCCCTATGGTCCAGCCGTTCCAGCGCTTGATCTGCTGTCCAACCAGCCAGACCGAGACCAGAATAAGACCAAAAAAGAACGACCAGATCAGTACGCCATGGTTGGCCAGCAAATAGCTCACCAAGCGCGCCAGACTGGCAATACTGGTCAGAATGCCGGCCAGCAGGGTGAACAGGAAAGCCCCATCGATAGCCTGCCAGGTCTCACGGAAGCGCCCCTTGCCCAGCCAGACGAGCTTGCCTGGGGTACAGGAAGCAATCGCGGCCAGCAAACGATCATAAATACCGCTGATAAAGGCGATGGTACCGCCGGACACGCCAGGTACAACGTCGGCTGCGCCCATGGCCATGCCCTTGAGAAATACCATCAGAAATGCCACGGGTTGATTGTCTTTATTGCTCAAAATCGCTTACTCAAGATCGAATGGCTCCAGCCAATAGGGGTACAAAGCGGACCGGCTCAACCTGTTGGTGAATGAAGTTATCACCCTCGCGGATCACCAGCGTCAGATACTGCTCCTTATCGCCCACCGGAATCACCATCCGCCCGCCATCGGCGAGTTGATTGAGCAGTTCCCTGGGCACCTCTGCCGGCGCCGCCGCCACCAGAATCGCGTCATAGGGACCGTACTGCGGCCAGCCCCAGTTGCCATCGGCATGGCGGAACACGACATTGCGGATATTGATGTCCTTGAGCACCGCCTTGGCGCGTTCCTGGAGCGGGTGGATGCGCTCGACACTAAATACCCGCTCGACCACCTGGGCCAGGATCGCCGTTTGGTAGCCGGAGCCGGTACCCACTTCCATGACCTTGTCCAGCGGCCCGCCACCGAGCAGCAGCTCGGTCATCCGCGCCACGATATAGGGCTGCGAAATAGTCTGGTTGTGGCCGATCGGCAGCGCGGTATCTTCATAGGCGCGGTGGGCCAGGGCCTCGTCGACAAACAGGTGGCGTGGTGTGCGGCGCATCGCTTCAAGCACGTGCAGATTGCGCACGCCTTCTTCAAACAGGCGCTCAAGCAGCCGCTCACGAGTACGCTGCGAGGTCATGCCTATGCCTTCGCGGTCCAGCCCCTCTCGCACTGCCATTCAGCCTAGCCCCTCCAGCCACTGACCGAGGTGATCGAACACCTCGTAGTGGGTCTTGTCTACCCGCAGCGGCGTTACCGAGACGTAGCCCTGCATCACCGCATGAAAATCGGTACCTTCCCCGCCGTCCTCGGCATCCCCGGCGACCGAAATCCAGTAGCCTTCCTTGCCGCGCGGGTCGACCCATTTTACCGGCTTGGCCGCGCGCGAGCGATGCCCCAGGCGCGTCAGCCGAATGCCCTTGATATGATCGAGCGGCAGGTTGGGAATATTCACATTGAGGATGGTGCGCGGCGGCAGATCCAGCTCTTCGTGGGCGGCAACCATGCGCTGGGCGATCAGCGCAGCGCTGGGCAGATTGTCCAGCTGCCGGCCCACCAGGGAAAACGCCATCGCCGGACGCTGCAGAAAACGCCCTTCCAGTGCCGCCGCCACGGTGCCTGAATAAAGCACGTCATCACCCAGGTTGGCACCCTGATTGATCCCCGCGACCACCATGTCCACCTGATCTTCGTAAAGCGCATTCAAGCCCAGGTGCACACAATCGGTCGGCGTCCCGTTGAGACCGATAAAACCGTTCTCAAGTTCAAACGGGCGCAGCGGCTTGTCCAGGCTCAGTGAGCTGCTCGCTCCGCTGCGATCTTCATGGGGCGCCACCACCACGCACTCGGCAGAGCCGCTCAGTGCCGCATACAGGGCCGCAAGGCCGGGTGCCAGAACACCATCATCATTGGCAATCAGAATACGCATCAGATTTCACTTTCCAGTCCGCCGCCCGGCTCGTCCGCGAGCGTCACCAGCTCACGTAGCACTGCTGTGGCGAAACAGCCGGTCGGCAGGGTGAATTCAACTACAAGACTATCCGCTGATGGATAATGCCACGTCAGCGCGCCAATGGGCAGGCGCAAAATGCGCCGGGCCTGTGCAACTTCGGCGGCCAGCAGCCAGGCGACCAGCGCCGGCTCGGCTTCCGCGACCAGCCGCTCGAGCAGCGCCACCTCAGCCGTGACCGGCGTATCGCCGAGCCCCCACAAGGGGCCCGTGGGATGCACATCGAGCGCCGCCAGGCGCGGGTCATCCACCGCCAGGCGCTCGGCGGCGAACTGGCTGCGGCTATTGGTAAAGGCCAGACAGTCACCCATCAGCACCTGATTCCAGGTCCCGGCGGCGACGCGCTGGGCCAGTACCCGATTGAATAACAGACTGCGCGCCGTGGATAACAGCCGCGAGCGCGTGCCCCGGGCCGGCGGCAACGCCCCGCGTACGGCCCAGCTGCGCGCATCCAGCACATTGCCCGCCGCATGACCGAAGCGCTGCGGGCCAAAATAGTTCGGCACGCCCTGGGCCGCGAGCTGCTGCAAGCGGGCCTCCAGCAGCGCGACATCCGCCTGCAACTGACTCAGGTGAATAATGAAATGATTGGCGCTGTGCGCGCCGCGCTGCAGCTTGCGACTGTGCCGACGGCTGTCGATGCACTGCAGGTCGCTGCTCCAGAGCGCGGCAAAATCCGGATCAGCCCGCCCCGGCAACTGCAAGCTGAACCATTGCCGGGTCACCGCCTTGCGATCCTTGAGCCCGGCATAGCTGACATCGCGCACCTTGAGGCCGGCCGCCCGAGCCAGTCGTTTGGCCACCTCTTCAGTATTCAGATTGCGCTTTTCAAGCAGCAGCCACAGGTGTTCGCCCTGGCCGCTCAACTCGATATCCAGCACCTCGGTCACCCTGAAATGCTCCGGCAAGGCCTTCAGCAGCGCCTTGCCACAGGGCGCACCCCAGGCGGTCGGACCCAGGCACTCAAGCTGTTCAGCACTCATAACGGCATCAACAGGGCAACCGCGTGCACCGCTATGCCCTCTTCACGGCCGACAAAACCGAGTTTTTCGGTGGTTGTCGCCTTGACGTTGACCTGGTCCAGCGCCACTTGCAGGTCAGCGGCAATGACTGCACGCATGGCCGGAATATGCCCGGCCATTTTCGGCGCCTGGGCGACGATGGTCGCATCCACGTTGCCAACCTTCCAGCCCTTGGCCTGCACCAGACTCAGCGCATGACGCAGCAGAGCGCGGCTGTCGGCGCCCTTGAAGCGCGGATCGGTATCGGGGAAATGCTGCCCAATATCACCCAGGGCGGCGGCGCCGAGCAAGGCGTCGGTCAAGGCATGCAGCAGTACATCACCATCGGAGTGGGCGACCAATCCCTGCGGGTGGGAGATCTGTAGCCCGCCCAGGGTAATAAAGTCGCCCGCACCAAAACGGTGAACGTCATAACCATGCCCAATACGCATATTGCCCCCTGCTGTAGTCGATCGTCGGTCGTGCCGACAGCGAGAACAGATCTTACAGGCTCAGGCGGTGCGCTAGAAGCTCAGTTGTTCAGCGCCAGCGCGTGATGGCGCAGATGGTCTTCGATGAAGCTGGCAATAAAGTAATAGCTGTGGTCGTAGCCCGGCTGGCGCCGCAGCGTGAGCGGATGACCGGCTGCCTGCGCGGCGGCCTCCAGCGCGTCGGGACGCAATTGCGCGAGGAATTCGTCACCCTCGCCGTGATCCACCAGTAACGGCAGCCGTTCAGCAGCATCGGCGATCAGTTCACAGGTATCCCAGGCTTTCCAGTCGGCGGGCTGCTCGCCCAGATAGCGTCCCAGGGCTTTTTGCCCCCAGGGCACCTGGCTGGGATTGTTGATCGGCGCTAACGCAGACACGGCCTGGTAACGCCCGGGATTCTTCAAAGCGCAAATCAGCGCCCCATGACCACCCATGGAATGGCCGCAGATGCTGCGCCGGGCAGAGACCGGGAAGTTCGATTCAATCAATTCGGGCAGTTCGGTGACCACATAATCATACATCTGATAGTTGCGCGCCCAGGGCTGCTCAGTGGCATTCACATAGAAACCCGCCCCGGAACCGAAGTCGTAGGCACCCTCGGGATCGTCCGGCACGCCGTCGCCACGCGGGCTGGTGTCCGGTGCCACCAGCACCAGACCCAGCTCGGCCGCGATGCGCTGGGCACCGGCCTTCTGCATGAAGTTTTCATCCGTGCAGGTCAGCCCGGACAGCCAGTACACCACCGGCAGCGGTGCGCCCTGATCGGCCTGCGGCGGGAGATAGACGGCAAACACCATATCGCAGTTGAGCGAGCTGGAGCGATGGCGATAGCGCTTGTGCCAGCCGCCAAAGCTTTTGTTGGCGGCAATCAGTTCAATGCTGGACATGTGATACCTCGTTGAGCTTCAAGCTACAAGCTACAAGCGGAAAGCTACAAGCTACAAGCTACAAGCTAAAAGCTAGGAGCGGGAAGCGGGAAGCGGGAAGCGGGAAGCTTGTAGCTTGCGGCTTCCCGCTTGCAGCTCAAAAATGAATAACGCTGCGGATGCTCTTGCCCTCGTGCATCAGCTCGAAGGCCTTGTTGATATCCTCCAGGCCCATGGTGTGGGTGATGAAGGTATCCAGCGGGATTTCGCCGCTCTGCGCCTTGGCCACATAGCCCGGCAGTTCGGTACGGCCCTTGACGCCACCAAAGGCGCTACCACGCCAGACGCGCCCGGTCACCAGCTGGAAGGGGCGGGTACTGATTTCCTGCCCGGCACCGGCCACGCCGATAATGATCGACTCGCCCCAGCCCTTGTGACAGCACTCCAGCGCCGCGCGCATCAGCTTTACATTGCCCACGCACTCGAATGAATAATCGACCCCGCCATCGGTCATCTCGATGATCACATCCTGGATCGGCTTGTCGTAATCCTTCGGGTTGACGAAATCAGTCGCGCCCAACTGCTTGGCGATATCGAATTTGGACGGATTGATATCAATGGCGATAATCCGCCCGGCCTTGGCCATGCTCGCGCCAATAATCGCCGCCAGACCAATACCACCCAGGCCAAAGATAGCCACCGTAGCGCCCTCTTCCACCTTGGCGGTATTCAGCACTGCGCCGATCCCGGTCGTCACGCCGCAGCCGAGCAGGCAGACTTTTTCCAGCGGTGCCTCCTTGGGGATCTTGGCCAGAGAGACTTCCGGCAGCACGGTGTACTCGGAAAAGGTCGAGCACCCCATATAGTGGTAAATCGGCTTGCCTTGGTAGGAGAAGCGCGAGGTGCCGTCGGGCATTACACCCTTGCCCTGCGTGGCGCGCACCGCTGAACACAGGTTGGTCTTGCCGGACTTGCAGAACTTGCACTCACGGCATTCTGCGGTATACAGCGGGATCACGTGATCGCCGACTTGCAGCGACGTGACCCCCTCGCCCAGCGCTTCAACGATGCCGCCCCCTTCATGGCCCAGAATGACCGGAAAGATGCCTTCCGGGTCATCCCCGGACAGGGTGTAGGCATCGGTATGGCAAACGCCACTGGCGACAATACGCACCAGCACCTCACCCTTTTGCGGCGCAGCGACATCGACCTCGACAATTTGTAGCGGCTGACCTGCTGCAAAGGCCACAGCGGCACGGGACTTGATCATAGTGTTCTCCAGACGAAGGAAACGACGCAAAATGCGATTTACCCAGTGTAGTTGACCAGTCCTTGGTGAATAATAGGCCAGCAAACAAAACATTATTGCCATACAGGGATAATCATGCCGTCATGGGAAGGTATTGACGAATTTGTCAGCGTCGCCGAGCTGGGCCAGTTCAGCGGCGCGGCACAACGGCTGGGGGTCTCCTCCTCGCATGTCAGCCGCCAGGTGGCGCGGCTGGAGGATCGCCTGCAGACCCGCCTGCTGTACCGCAGCACCCGCAAGGTCAGCCTGACCGAAGCGGGTGTGACCTTTCTCGCCCATTGCCAACGGCTGATCGACGCGCGGGACGAAGCCATGCAAGCGGTCACCGATCTTGGCGGCGCGCCCAAGGGCCTGCTGCGCGTGACCTGCGCCGTCGCCTACGGCGAAGACTTCATCATGCCGCTGCTCAATGACTTCATGCAGCAGCACCCGCAACTAAAAATCGAGATGACCCTGACCAACCAGACCCTGGATCTGCTGCACGGCAGTTACGACCTGGCGATCCGCCTGGGCCGGCTGCACGACTCGAACATGATCGCTACCCGGCTGGCACCCAGGCGCATGTACCTGTGTGCCGCGCCCGGCTATCTGCAGCAGCATGGCGCGCCGCACAGCTTGTCCGAGCTGCCCCGGCACCATTGCCTGCTTGGCAGCAGCGACACCTGGCACTTCCAGCAAGGCGGCAAGGAAACGCCCATACGGGTGCAAGGCAACTGGCAATGCAATAGCGGCAAAGCGGTACTGGAAGCGGCATTGAGAGGCTTTGGCCTATGCCAGCTGCCGGACTACTACGTGCACGAGCATCTGCAGCGCGGCAGCCTGCGTGCGCTGTTAACCCAGCATCAGCCGCCGCATACCGGAGTCTGGGCGCTTTATCCACAGCAACGGCACTTGTCACCCAAGGTCCGTCAGGCAGTCGAGCTGTTAAAAGCCGGCTTGGCGCTCAGGCCCGAATATCAGTATGCACAGTGACTTCGAGAAAGGTTTCGCGAAGGCTTTGCACAGCGTCGCGTTTGCATAAAAAAACCGGAAGGGTTCGCTGGGAACCGCTTCCGGTCTGTTCGCACGTTCTGTGCATGACGCCTGGGGCGTCAATCCATCAGAGCAATGCCATACTGCTTAGTTGAATGCTTCAGCGCGCTGCTGCAACTCGGGATCCGACTGGATGCGAGTAGCGATCTCGTTGTAAACCGGTACTTCAATACCGACTTCACTGACCGCTTCCATCATTTTCTCTTGAGCTTCCAGCTGCAGTTCCTGAGCTTGATCCTGGTCTTCAGCATCATTCAGCTTCTGAGTGAATTCGTCACGAATTTCAGAGACCTTGCCTTCAGCTTCAACAAATTTTTCCAGATCGGCATCGGAAATCTGTGCGGCCGCTTGTTGCTGGGGAGCAGCAGGTTGTTGCGCCGGAGCACCTTCCTGAGCAACCGCTGCAGTGGTGGCAAAGCCGAAGGTCGCGAAGCAGATAGCTGCTGTGAGCGTCTTGAGGTTAGTCATAGTGTTTCTCCGTTGGTTGGAATCACGAATATTTATCCACTTATCGTGCCAAGACCTTAGAAAAAACTTTAACCTATTGTTTTTAAACGGTTTAGAAAATTCTCCGTATTTTTAACTGAGCAGAAACTAGCCAATCAATGGCTTTATCTGTATCTTTTGTACACATGAGTAAAAAATATCCGTTCAATACTGACACACCCTGGTGGCAGCGACCCTGGACGAGCGTCAACGGGCTGCAACGCACCCTGCTGCTGTTTGTCGTACTCCCCCTTTTGCTGCTGACCGCGCTGGGCATCCGCTTTGGTCTCGGTCAGGCCAGTCAGTTTCAGGAGCAGCGCCTGAAGAACGATCTGGAGCTCATCGGTCGGGCCATCAGCATCCCGGTCGGGGCCGCACTGGGGGAAAATGACCAGGAGGCCATCGAGCTGGCACTGGGATCCGTCTTCGTCCTCGGCGAGGTCTACGGCGCCTCGGTATTTGACGTTGACGGCACGCGCATCGCGGCGGCCGGCATCACCGAAAGTGATCTGAGCCGCACCAGTATTCCCGAGCGAATCATCACCACCGGCGAAGGGCAGGAAGCCTACAGCCGGGTGGCGGGGCGTGATCTGTTCTCACACTTCCTGCCGCTGTTTGATCATACCGGGCAGATCAAGGGCCTGATCCAGATCACCCGCAAGGCCAGCGATTTCGGCCGTGCTCTCGACCAGTTGACCATCATCGCCTGGCTGGTCTGGGCGTTGCTCGGTCTGACCATCATCAGTGCCGTGATGCTCGGCCATTACGGCGGCGTCGGCCGGCATGTGGACAAGTTGCTGGCACACATGCAGCGCGTCGCCGCCGGCGATCATTCGCATCGCGCCTCGCCGGACGGCCCCAGCGAGGTCGCCAGCCTGGCCAACGGCTTGAACAGCATGCTCGACAGCATCGAGCAGGGCCAGCGTGAGCTTGAAGCCCACCGTCAGGCCGAAACCGCCCTGCTGGCCCGGCTCAAGGACAATGAAAAAATGGTCGCCATTGGCGGCATGGCCAGGGGTATCGCCCATGAACTGGGCGCACCATTAAGTGTCATCGACGGTCGCGCCCGGCGTATGCAGAAAACCCCAGGACTGGATGCACGCCAGCTGCGCCAGCTGGAGGGCATACGCTCCCAGGTCTGGCGCTTGACCCGTACGGTCAAACAGTTGCTCGACTATTGTCGCCCGGCGGCCACCCAATACCGCCAACTTCAGCCGACCTTGCTGCTGCACAGTATTGCCGAAGCCATCCGCCCCGAAGTGGATGCGGCGGGCAAACAGATGCGCATCGAACTGCCGCAGCAGGCACCCAGCCTGTATGGCGATGCCGGGCGCCTGGAGCTGGCGCTGCTGAATCTGATGCGCAACGCCCTGCAGGCAGCCCGTAGCGAGATCCACCTGTCACTGGCCAGCGACGTAGGCACGCTGACCATCTGCGTAGACGATGATGGCGCCGGCTTGCCCGAAGGCCCGGTCGAGCAACTGCTGGAACCTTTCTATACCACCAAGTCCCCCGGCGAAGGCACTGGCCTCGGCCTGGCCATTGTCCAAGCGGTCGCCGAGGAGCATCAAGGCGCTCTGACGTTGGGCAAAAATCCATCCGGCGGCTGCCGGGCGTGCCTGAGATTGCCTGTTTCACCCAGCGAGCGACGCACGCATTCTGCGTCCAACCCAGCGGAGGCCCTGCCCCATGTCCCAGTCTGAACACGTATTGCTGGTCGAAGATGACCGCGGCCTCAGAGAGTTGCTGCAGGAAGAACTCGAAGGTGAAGGTTACCGGGTAACGGCTTGCGGAGACGCCGAACAGGGCCTGAAGATCCTTGAGCAGGGACAGGTTGATCTGCTGGTCAGTGACCTGCGCCTGCCGGGGGCCAATGGCCTGAGTTTGCTACCCGCTACGCAGCAAGTCGATGCGCCGCCAGCGGTACTGATCATCACCGCCTTTGGCTCGGTCCAGCAGGCCGTCGAGTCGCTCAAGGCCGGTGCCGATGACTTTCTCACCAAGCCGCTGGAGATGGATCACTTTCTCCTGACCGTGACCCGTTTGCTGGAAAATCGCCGGCTGCGCAATGAGGTCAGGCACTACCGCTCGCTGCTCGCCGTACGCCAGTTCAACGGCATCCTCGGCCAAAGCCCGGCCATGCTGCAGCTATTCGACCAGATCCGGCAGATAGCCCAGGCCGACGGGCCGGTACTGGTGCAGGGCGAGAGCGGCACCGGCAAGGAACTGGTGGCGCGCGCGCTGCACGAACAAAGCCCGCGCAAGGACCAGGCCTACATGATGGTCAACTGCGGCGGCATCCCCAGCGAGCTGATGGAGAGTGAATTCTTCGGCCACGCCGCGGGAGCTTTTACCGGGGCGCGGACCCAGCGCGCAGGCCTGTTCCAACAGGCCGACGGCGGCACCCTGCTGCTCGATGAGCTGGGCGAAATGCCGCTGGCACTCCAGGCCAAGCTGCTGCGCGCCCTGCAGGACGGCCGCATCCGTCCGGTGGGCAGCGACCACGAGATCCAGGTCGATGTGCGCGTGCTGGCGGCGACCAACCGCAATCTGACCCAGGCCGTGGCGGATGGCAGCTTCCGCGAAGATCTGTTCTATCGCCTGGAAACCTTCGCCTTGCAAGTCCCGCCACTGCGGGCGCGGGGCGAGGACGTGCAATTGCTTGCCGAATTCTTTCTCACCCGCTTCAATGCTCGGCAACATCGTGCCATCAACGGCTTCAGCGACGACGCCCTGAAGGCCCTGCTCGGCTACCATTTCCCCGGCAACGTGCGCGAACTGCAAAATGCCGTGGAACGTTCGGCGACCTTCTGCGACAGCCCGCTGATTGAAGCGCGACATCTGCCCCAGCGCATTCTCGAACAGCCCGCCGAGCCAGACTATCTGCCCGCCGACGAGGGCAGCGAGCGCATGCCCACCAAGCCTGTTGCTGACGGAGAGCCTGGCGGCATGCCCAGCCTGGAAAACGTGCAGCGCCGCTATATTCATCAGGTGCTCAAGGCCACCGAGGGCAACAAACGCAAGGCCGCCGATATACTCGGTATTACCCGGCGTACCCTGTATCGCTGGCTGGCCTGAGGCGCGCATGATCAGCCGCTGGAATACCCTTTGATTCTGCCGCTGATTGGCACTGCCCTCAGCGCTGCAAGGCCGCTAGTCTGTGCCTTTAAACCCTGAGCCTGGATCATGTCCTTTGCCAAAGCCTTTTTCGATGTCGGTCTGTTCACCAACCAGGCCAGTGTCCTGCGCGACTATTATCAGCAGCTCGGCCTCAGCTTCGACCACAGCCTGAAACTCGGTGGCGGCGTACTGCAGCACCGCTACCAAGCCGATGGCGCCATACTGAAGATCAATGACGCGCGCGACCCGCTGCCCGACGCACCCCCCGGCGCACTGAGTGAACTGCTGATTGCGCTTCCGGGCTGCAGCCAGTCAGTGCAACTGCGCGACCCCGACGGTAACCGGATCAGCCTGGTAGCGCCTGGCGAGCATGATATACAGGGCCTGGCCCTGCGCTTGAGCGTCAGTGATATCGCCGCCAGCAGCGGCTTTTATACCCAGGTATTGGGCTTGGTCGAGGTGCGCCCTGGGGTACTCAGTTGCGGCACGGGCCTATTACTGCTCGACCGCTCCGGCCGAGCGCCCTACCCTGCCAGCCCTTTGGCCGCCCGCGGACTCAGGTACCTGACCTTGCAGATCTTTGATTGCGATGCGACCTATGCCCGGGCGACCAGCAACGGCGCGGTCGGCCTCAGACCACCGGTGACTATGGGCAGTACGGCCAGAGTCGCCTTTATTCAGGATCCGGACGGAACCTGGATAGAATTGTCCGAGCGCGCATCGATAACCGGCAAAAGCCTGGAGGGCGGCTACACTAGCTGAATAAACCTGCTGCTGGCCCGTGCAGGAATAACAAGAATAGCAGGATGCTGATGACCGGATATGGAATGCACGCTTCGCTCGACTCTTCAGCCGACTGCTCAGCCGACCCCCGGCTCGACAAGGTGCTTGCAAGAGCACCCGCCGAGCGCCTGCATCGGCTGCTGAATCTGGGCCTGCTGATCGTCCTGGCCTTGGCCTGTCAGACCGCCTTCGGTGCTGAACCGATCAAACTGGTGACGGGTGAGGAGTACCCGCCGTTGACTGGCAGAGATCTGCACAGCGGGGGCGTCCTGACGGCGCTGGTCACCACGGCATTTGCTCGCAGCGGCGCCAGCACCCAAGTCCACTTCAGACCCTGGGCAAGAGGCTATGAAGACAGCCTGAAGCTGGAGTATGCCGCCACCTTTCCCTACATCGCCACAGACGAGCGCGAAGCCGGCTTTCTGTTCTCCGACCCGTTATACCTGCTGAAGATACGTTTCTACGTCAAGCCCGACAGCCCCTTTCAGCAAGGAACGCCAGAAGAACTGGCACAAGCGGTTTTCTGTCTACCGGCCGGTTACGAGTTTGCTGGCTGGGCAGCCGCGCAGCGTGAGCAGCTGAACTTTGTCCGACCCAGAACCCTTCAGCAATGCTACGAGATGCTGCGCCGCAACCGGGTCGATGTATTAATCAGCAATCCGGCCAATGTGGCCTACCTGGCCAAGCAGACCAGACCCAAGCAGCACGCGCTGATCCTGCGTGAGCTGCAGCAGCCGCTGGCGGATGTCTCATTGCACCTGATGGTACCCAGGCAGCATCCCCAGGCCCTGGCCTTATTGAATGAATTCAACCGTGGCCTGCGGCAGATGCAGCGCAGCGGCGAATCAACCAGACTGTTTGCCAACCACCCCGAATATCAGTTGATACTGACCAGCCCGCCGCCAGACCTCAGCCAATGACACGGCTCTTTACAGTCTCTTTACCCTGAATCACCCCGCCCTGGCATCCTCACCTGTAAACTTGCGCTCAATTACCCGCTCTGGATTCTGACTCATGCCGGCTGGACCTGTACGCCCTTCATTTCGTCTGCTGCTCTGGCTGACCGCTCTGGCTTTGGGCGCTGCCGCCTTGATCTGGCTGCTGTGGCTGAGCCCGCAAAACCGCGCAGCGGAATACACCAGCGTCGAGGTTCAGCGCAGCAGCATCGAGGATAATATCACCGCGCTCGGCACACTCGGGCCGCTGGACTATGTCGATGTCGGCACCCAGGTCTCGGGGCAGTTGCTGCGGCTGCACGTGGAGCTCGGCGACAGCGTCGAGAAGGATCAACTGCTGGCGGAGATCGACCCCACCGTGTACCTCGCCCGCGTAGAGGCGAGCACCGCGCAACTGGCCAACCTGCAGGCACAACTGGCCGATCGCCAGGCCCAACACACCCTGGCAAAGCTGCAGGCCGAGCGCCAGCGCAATCTGCGCAATCTGGACGCCACCAGCCAGGAAGCCCTGGAAAGTGCCGAGGCAACGTTAGTTTCGGCCAGTGCGCAGATCGCCGCGGTCAAGGCGCAAATTCGCCAGACCGAATCCTCGCTCAAGGGCGACCAGGCCGACCTGGATTACACGCGCATCTATGCGCCCATGTCCGGCACCGTGGTGCAGCAACTGGCCAACCAGGGGCAAACGCTGAACGCCAACCAGACGGCGCCCATCGTGGTGCAGATCGCCGACCTGTCGACCATGACCGTGCGCACCCAGGTCTCGGAAGCGGATATCAGCCGTCTGCAGCCAGGCATGCCGGCCTATTTTTCCACCCTCGGCCAGCCCGACCGCCGCTGGGAAGGCCACTTGCGGCAAATTCTGCCGACCCCTGAAGTGATCAACAACGTGGTGCTGTTCAATGCCCTGTTTGATGTGCCCAATCAGGACGGTCAATTACTGCCGCAGATGAGCGCCCAGGTATTTTTCGTCAATGCCTCAGCCGATGATGTGCTGACCATACCGGTGGCGGCGCTGGGCAAACCGCTGCCTGATCAGGCCACAGCAGCGCCGGCACGCGGCAGTCGCCATGAAGTCCAGGTGCTCGACCATCAGGACAAACCGCAAGCGCGCACCATCACCGTGGGCACCCGCAACCGCGTAGTGGCTGAAGTCATCGACGGCCTGACTGAAGGTGAACGCGTGGTGACCAGTGGATTGACCGGCGGCCAGGGCGCCGATAGCCGCGTGCCGCGGCGGTTCATGTAAGCCATGCGCGACGCCCTTATCCAGCTGGACAAGATTACCCGCACCTACCGTAACGGCGAGCTGGCCACCACGGTATTGCACGACGTCTCAGTGGCGATTGATCAGGGCGAGTTTGTCGCCATCATGGGCGCCTCGGGCTCGGGCAAATCGACCCTGATGCACCTGCTCGGCTGCCTTGATCGACCGACCAGCGGCGAATACCGCTTTCGCGGCGAGAATATCGCCAGTCTGAGCAATGATCAGCGCGCCAGCCTGCGCCGGGAAACCTTTGGCTTTATTTTTCAAAGTTACCATCTGATCTCCTCGGCCAGCGCCACCGAGAACGTCGAGGTACCGGCCATCTACGCCGGCATGCCGCGGGCCGAGCGCCACCAGCGCGCTGAACAGCTGCTCACCGGCCTGGGCCTGGGCGAGCGCCTCGGTAACCGGCCCAATCAGCTGTCCGGCGGGCAGCAACAGCGGGTCTCGATCGCCCGGGCGCTGATGAACGATGCCCAGGTGATCCTTGCCGACGAGCCGACCGGCGCACTCGACAGCCAGAGTGGCAAGGACGTACTGGCGCTGCTCAAGCAACTGCACCAGCGCGGCAAGACGGTCATCATCATCACCCACGATGCCGAGGTCGCCAGCCATGCCGACCGGCTGATCGAGATGCGCGATGGGCGCATCACCAGCGACAGCGGAAAGGCCGCAGTCCTGCCCGTCAACCAGGCCGGCAGCCAGCCCGCTCCAGCCCGCGCGCCGCTGCAGCCACGGCCGCCGTCGGTGCTGCTGGCCGACAGTAGCGAAGCGGTGCGCATGGCCCTGCGCGCGCTGCGCGCCAATCTGTTCCGTACCGTGCTGACCCTGCTCGGCATCGTGATTGGCGTTGCCTCGGTGGTGGTCATGCTGGCGGTCGGTAACGGCGCCCGCCAGGAGGTCATAGACCGCATCAGCTCACTGGGCACCAACCTGTTGCTGGTCCGCCCCGGCGCGCCCAACACCCGCCGCTCCGCCGACGGCAGCACCACCACCCTGATGCCGCTGGACGCCGAACTGGCCGGGCAACTCGACAATGTGCTCGCCTCGATGCCGGAAATGAACGGCCGGGTCACCCTGCGCAGTGGCAATACCGACTACCAGACCCAGGTCACCGCCACCAGTCCGGACCTGCCCATGGCCCGGGACTGGGAGGTGGCCCAGGGCGTCTTTCTCAACGCGGAAGACAACCTGCGCTACGCCGCAGTGGCGGTGCTGGGCATGACGGTGGCCAACAACCTGTATGGCCCAGAGGCCAATCCGCTCGGCGAGTACGTACTGGTCAATAATGTACCCTTCCAGGTGATTGGCGTAATGGCGGAAAAAGGCGCGACGCCCTGGGGCACCGACCAGGATGATGTGATATTCGTGCCACTGAATACCGGCAGCCTGCGCCTGATCGGCCAGCGCAGCCTGAACTCGATCACCATCGTGGTCGACGACCTGAGTCAGTCGCAGCTGACCCAGGAGGCGGTCCGCCAGACCCTCCTCCAGGCCCACGGCGGGGTCGAGGATTTCCAGATTCGCAACATGGCCTCGCTGCTGGAAGATGTGGCCGACACCCAGAACACCTTCACCGTACTGCTCGGCTCGATCGCGGCGATTTCCCTGCTAGTGGGCGGCATCGGCGTGATGAACATCATGCTGGTGAATGTCACCGAGCGTACCCGTGAGATCGGCATACGCGTGGCCACGGGGGCGCGCACCCGGCATATCCTCCAGCAGTTTATCGTCGAAGCGCTGGTGGTCTCGGCTATCGGGGGTGCCCTGGGGGTGGTCGGCGGGCTGGGTTTTGCCGCCGGGCTGCAAGCCCTGGGCACGCCGATTCAGTTTACGCCCGGCCCGGTGATGTTGGCCTTTGGTTGCGCCTTCGCCACCGGCCTGATTTTTGGTTACATGCCCGCCCACAAGGCGGCGCATCTTGATCCCGTGGTGGCGCTCAGTGCTGATTAAACCCCGGCCGGTAACAACCGCTCTTGGCCTGCTGGGCGCCTGTCTGCTGCTCAGCGCCTGCAGTATCAACAGCCCGCTGCCGCCAGCCCAGGTCAGCGCACCGGCGAACTGGACCCAGCCCGCCGAGCAGCTCGCATGGCCGAGTGCCGACTGGTGGCAGGCCTATGCCAGCGCACCACTGGAGGCACTGATTCTGCGCGCGCGCAATGGCAACCTGGACCTGGCCACCGCGGCCAGCCGGCTGCTGCAAGCCGATGCGCAGCTGCGCCAGGCCGGCGCCGCCTTGCTGCCGCAGCTCGATGGCAGCCTGTCAACCAGTCGCGGCGGTAGCGACAGCAGCAACGCCGGCAGCAATTACAGCGCCGGCCTGAGCACCCGCTACGAAGTCGATTTCTGGGGTCGCAACCAATCCCTGCGCAATGCGTCACTGGCCAGCCTGCAAGCGACCCGCTTCGACCAGGAGACCCTGGCCATCAGCATTGAGGCGGCGGTGGTGACGACCTGGCTGCAAATTCTGGAAAATGCTCAGCGCCTGCAATTGGCCACCGATAGCCTGGACAGCGCCGTGCGGGTGCTGCGGCTGGTCGATGCGCGCTACCGCTTCGGCGCCGCCGACAGCCTGGAGCTCAGTCAGCAGCGCACCCTGGTTGCCCAGTTGCGTGCCGGCTTGCCGACCCTGCAGCAGCGTCAGCTGCAACTGCGCAACAGCCTGGCCTTACTGCTCGGCGACCCGCCGGACAGCGTGCTGCCGCCCAGCAGCCCGTTGTCTGCCATCACCATCCCGCCGGTCGCCGCTGGCCTGCCCTCCGAGCTGCTTGAGCGGCGTCCGGATGTCCGTGCCAGCGAAGCGCGCCTGCAAGGCGCCAACGCCGACCTGAGTGCCGCCAGAGCCGCCTTGTTCCCGAGTATTCAGTTAACCGCCCAGCTGGGCGCGCAGAGCCTGGCATTGGGCACGCTGGTGAGCAATCCAGCCACCAGTTGGAGCCTGGCCGCCGGACTGGTCCAGCCGATCTTTCAGGGCGGACGGCTACGCGCCCAGGTGGATGGGTCCGCCGCGCGGCAGGCTGAGTTGCTGGTGGATTACCGGCGTACCCTGCTCAGCGCCCTCGGCGAGGTCGATACCGCGCTCGGCGCCGTGCACCAGGCTGAGCAGCGTTACGGCTTTCTGCTCACCGCCAGCGAGCAGGCAGAGCGGGCCTTCCGGCTGGCCGAGGCCCGCTACCGCGAAGGCGCGATCACCCTGCAAACCCTGCTGGATACCCAGCGCACCTGGTACAGCAGCCTGGACAGCCTGACCCAGCAACGCGCCAGCTGGCTGCTGGCCAGTATCGATCTGTATCGCGCCCTCGGCGGCGGCTGGCAGGCACCGCTGCCGCTAGGGTAAGCTGTGCGCTTCAGATTGGCTGACCCCGGAGCACGATGTGCCGCATACGTTACGGCTGACCACCCTGCTGGAGCGCCAGTATTGCCAGCCCGCGCACCCGCTGGTGCAGATCAAACAGCAACTCGGCCTGATTGACGAGCTGTGCCGCAGCCTGGGCGTCAGTCCGCTGAGCAGCTTTATTGATATCAGCGCCATCGAATGGCAGGAAGCGGCGCAACTGACCAGTCCGCAACCGGCTGGCGTGGAAACTGACCCCGAGACAGGGTCGCCGCTGACCATCGAAGACCTGAGCTGGCATCCGGTGGCCATCGGCATGGCCAGCCTGGAGGCTCTCAGCCAGCATTTGCAGCAGGGCAAGAATCTGCGCTTTGCGCCCAGCGACCTGGCCCCGCTCCGCAGCGAACTGGCCTGGTGCCTTGAACAACTGGGGCCCCTGGAAGCGGATGGTGGCCAGTTTCACTTCGCTGCAGCCTGATTTGCCGGCGCCCAGGCCCGCGCTTTCGCCAGCAGACGTCTCTTGAAATATAAAGCCCGCCAACAAGTTGCCATAAAAGCATATGATCTGGAATTATCGTCAAGGAAATTCCTGAGAACTTATGACCGACCTCATCCGTATCGTGTATATCAGCCGCGCTACCTTCAGCACTGCCAGTCCAGCCGATGGGGTCGAGCCAACGGTATCGCGTATTCTGTCCACCTCGCGGGTGAACAATCGCAAGAACGGTCTGGTCGGCATGCTCTATTACGGTGATGGCTGTTTCTTTCAGTGCCTTGAAGGTGAAACCTCGAAGGTCCGGGCCCTGTACAACACGCTGCTCAAGGACCCGCGGCACACTGACCTGAAAATACTCGCCAGCGAGCCGATCAAACGCCTGTCTTTCCCCGACTGGTCGATGAAGTACGTGCCCGTTGATCAGCACATGCGCAAGCTACTCGAAGAACACGGTTTCGACCACTTTGACCCCTACCGCTTCGATCACCACCTGATCGAAAGGGTCATGCAGTTGCTGCAGGGCGTGCCTGATCCGACGGTTCCTCCGGTCGAAGGCCGTGCATCGGCGCCCGCACGCACCGTACTGGCAGCCGGGTTGGCCGCCGACATCGACCCGCCACCTTGCGAGCACGGTTCTGCCAGGCTGAGCCTGGCGATCAGTGTCGCTGCGCTGGTGATCAGCTGTGTGGCCCTGGTACTGGTACTCACCCGCCTGTAAATAACCGCACCTGCAAACAACTGCCGCTTTCCGCTAGCCATTCACCCATAGCCAGCAGGCATGGCCGGGCGTTCGGGCGGTGAATAGCGTCCCTGACCCAGGTCTTTTGGCATAGTATTCAGGTTGCTCCGCTAGCTGCCAGGAAATCCGCATGCCCGTCGCCGACCATCAGACCCTTGATCTCAACAGCATCCAGCTCAGCCTCTACAGTGCCGGCCCCGAGCAGGGCCCGGTGGTCTGGCTACTGCATGGCTTTCCCGAATGCTGGTATTCCTGGCGCCATCAGATCAGGGCGCTGAGCGCGGCGGGCTATCGGGTGTTTGCCCCGGAAATGCGCGGCTATGGCGCCACTAGCGCGCCTGAGGATCCAGCCGCCTACGACCTGATGAGCCTGTGCGGCGACATCCAGGCGGCGATGGATCTGCTCGGGCATACGCGGGTGGCGATGATTGGCCATGACTGGGGCGCGCCGGTGGCCTGGCACCTGGCGCTGCTCGAGCCACAGCGGGTGCAGGTGGTCGGCGCCCTCTCGGTGCCCTTCGGCGGGCGCCCGAAAAAGCCCGCCATTGGCATGATTCGCGAGCTGTACCCGGATCGCTTCCATTACATGCTGTATTTCCAGAAACCCGGGCTGGCCGAGGCCGAGATGGCCGAGGATATCCCGCGCACCCTGCGCCTGATGATGCACGGCATGTCCGCTACCGCAGGCGGCAGCACCCTGGTGCAGGACAAACCCGCCGATGCACGCTGGCTGGATGAGCGTATCGACCCCGGCGTACCACCGGATTGGTGTTCAGCGCAGGCGTTTCAGGTCTATGTCGAGACCTTTAAGCGCAGCGGATTTCACGGGCCGGTCAACTGGTATCGCAACTTCGAGCGCAACTGGGAGCGCACCGCGCCGCTGGCCGGCAAGCGGGTCGAGCAGCCGGCGCTGTTTCTCATCGGTGACGCTGATCCGGTGGGCGAGCTGGAAGCCTAT
>JAWOGT010000292.1:0-2760 GCA_046496585.1 Halopseudomonas sp. | reverse complement strand
GAGCTGCAAGAGGGCCAGGTACTGCAACTGACCGCGCGCTTATCGCCCACCGGCGATGCGCTGCAGGGCTCGCATCAGGGTCAGGTAGACGAGGTGCGCGTAGGGGACCCGCAGGCGGTATTGCTGGTGATTGATCAGGTGCTGGATAAACCCACCGCATCGGTTCGCTGATTGGCCAGACTGCGCCGTTATCCACACGGCGCAGTTCGTGGTATCCGCAGCAAGTATCAGATCCCGAAGACCCAGCCGACCAGCACGTAACCCGCCAGCGTCACCAGCACTATACCGACCAGGTTCAGCGCAAAGCCCGCCTTGATCATGTCACTGATCTGCATATGACCGCTGCCAAACACGATGGCGTTAGGCGGCGTGGCGACCGGCATCATAAAGGCGCAACTGGCGGCAATAGCGGCAGGTACCGTGAAGAAGATCGGCGACACGTCCTGCGACATCGCCAAAGCGCCGAGTAACGGCAGGAAGGCCGCCGCCGTTGCGGTGTTACTGGTGACCTCGGTGAGAAAGATGATCACCGTGACCACCAGCCCGATCATCAGCAGCGCTGACAGCATATCCAGCACGCCGAGACTCTCGGCGATCCAGGTCGCCAGGCCGGAGCTACTGATCGCACCCGCCAGCGCCAGGCCGCCGCCGAACAGCAGCAACACGCCCCAGGGCATCTCCTTGGCCGTGTCCCAATCCATCAGAAATACCCGGTCCTTCACCCGTACCGGAATCAGGAACATGATGATAGCGGCGGCGATCGCGATGACGGTGTCGTTCAGCCAGGGAATCAGGCTGGCCGACAATAACGGCTGACAGATCCAGGCCAGAGCGGTGGTGACAAACACCATGCCGACCAGTTTCTCACCGGTGCTCATCGGCCCCAGTGCATTCAACTGCGCGCGCAGACCTTGCGCGCTGTTTTCAGACTGCTCGCCAAGACCGAAATCCTTGCGCGCCAACCAGACCCAGATCGCCACCAGCATGGCCGCTGAGACGGGTACACCGATCAGCATCCACTGCGCGAAGCCGATCTCGATGCCCTGATTTTCCGCCAGATAGGCTGCCAGCAAGGCGTTGGGCGGCGTGCCGATCAAGGTGGCGATGCCGCCGACACTGGCTGAATAGGCGATCGCCAGCAGCAGCGCGGTGGCAAAGCGGCGGACGGCCTCGGGATTGCTGGTGCCCATCATGCTGATCACCGACAGACCGATCGGCAACATCATGATGGTGGTCGCGGTGTTGCTCACCCACATGCTGAGAAACGCCGTCGCCAGCATAAAGCCGGCAATTTGCCGGCGTGGCTGGCTGCCGACCGCCAGCAAGGTCATCAAGGCAATGCGTTTGTGCAGATTCCAGCGCTGCATGGCTAGGCCGAGGATAAAGCCGCCCATAAACAGGAAGATGATCGGGTTGGCGTAGGGGGTAGTCGCACTGGCCACGCTGCCCAGGCCGAGTGCCGGGATCAGGACAATGGGCAGTAACGCGGTTGCCGGTATGGCGATGGCCTCGGTGGACCACCAGGTCGCCATCAGCAGCATCATGCCCAAGGCCAGCCAGGCCGGGTCGGACATGCCGCCGGGGGCCGGGAATACCAGGGTGGCAAGCAGAAAGGTGGCGCCGAGAATCAGGCCGATAATACGGCTGGCGGGCAAACCCGATGGGGCATCGGAGGAGGCGTTGCTGGACATGGAAGGCTTCCGCAAAAAAGGTGGTGACGCTCAGGACTGCACGTCGTTAAGGGTAAAGGATAGCAATGCACCGGCCAGACCGATGCCCGACAACAGCACTAACATGCCGGCGGCGCCGATCAGCGAGCTGAGCAAGCCCAATAAACCGGTGCAGAGTAACAGCAAGCCGATGATGCTGTTGCCGACAGCAACATAATCAGTACGTTTATTGCCGCCAGCCATGTCCAGGATGTAGGTCTTGCGGCCCACCCGAATGCCAGCATGGGCAATACCGAGAATAAAGAACGCGCCGGGGAACAGCCAGGCATGCAGGCTGGCGGGCAGCTCGACCCACAGGTGCAGCGCCACAACCGCCGGCCCGAGCAGGCTGGCGAGCAAGGCGGCACGGATCAGCACCTGTTTGCTCGAGATGTCCGCCATGCGCCCCCAGAACAAGGCACTCAGGCTGCTGGCCAGGCCATTGGCGACCAGAAAGGCGCCCAGCATGCCCAGCCCGCTGTTCAGTTCCTGGCCGAGCAGGACGTAGTAGGGTGCAGACAGCGCCGAACAGAGCAGCAGCGCGCGGGTGATCACAAAGCGCCGGAAGGGTGCATCGTCGCGCAGCAGACTGACTTTGCCCAGCGCCTGACGCACCGCGTTATCGCCGCCTTCGGTGGCACCGGGGGCTTCCACTATCAGCCGATAAACCAGACTGGCGGCGACCCACAGCAGCGCCGCGGCGACCAGCAAGATCGCGTAGAACAGGTTGTTATCATCGGCCGGCGGCCAGAGCATGCAGTAGATGCCAAAGGCCAGCACCAGCCAGCCGGACAGGCTGCTGGCCAGACCATTCAGGCGGCCACGGCGGGTCTTGGGCACGGTTTTGCCGATCACATCCTTGCTCGCCACCGAACACAAGCCCCGGGCCAGGCTGAAAACCACCAGACAGCCGAGAATCAGCAGTCCCGCCAACATGCCGCTGGTCAGCCAGGCCGCCGCGCCCATCACCATCAGAGCGCCGGCCTGCACCAGGCTGCCGACAATCCACACCGGCTTGCGCTGCTGCAGCTGGCGCACATAGGCGGCGATA
>JAWOGT010000255.1:0-8083 GCA_046496585.1 Halopseudomonas sp. | reverse complement strand
GTATCCATATCCTTTTCGGTGGTGTAGCTGGCCAGTGCCTCGGTTAGTGACTGGTCAATGGCTTCATTGAATCGCAAAATATCGTCAAGGCAGTCCGGTGCTGTGGCCGGGTCGATCTGTTTGATCCACAAGCGCAGGACGTTAACGCGCAGCGCCCGGTATTCCGAGATGGCTTCGTTGATGGAAAAGCCAGCACCCAGGCGATCCACACCGTGCTCTTCAGCTGCCGTATCGGCATCGGGATCGATGGGTGCCTGCCCCTTGGAGCGAGCAATCTGCTCGTGCTCGGTTTGTGGCTTGTCCAGATCAGCGGCAATGGCCATGAGCATCTCTCTGGCGTGGTCACGGCGACCCTTATTATCGAGCTTGTCGGCTGATTCGATACTGAGCGCGAATTTGTCCCATGCCTGAAGCAGGGTCTCGATATTAGTGCGGATAAATTCAGACAATCTCACCGGTTACCTCACATGCAGACTCTGTTCTCACCAGGCAGGCTGGTAAGGTGAGTCTTGGCGGCCTACGTCGCAGAAGTGACGCATTGCTGATACAGGAATTCATTACGTCGCATTGAAATAATATATCACCGTTCTGATTCTATGATCTCACTCTACCTGCTTTGGTTCCCTCAGCGCAGGCACCGGCGGCGCTGTCGGACCTGTGCGGAAACAGTCTGTTGCCAGCAGTGTTGCGGCTTTTCTGGCAGTATAGTCAGCAACGTTCTGCTCATCTCCCGAACAGACTGCCTGTTATTGCGGATAATTCATGCCCCTTAAAATGCTGCTCATTCTGGGCGGTCTCAGTGCTTTTGGCCCGTTGGCGATTGATCTTTATCTGCCTGCCTTCCCGGCCATGGCCAACGCGTTCTCGACCGACATCGAGCACATCCAGCTGAGTATGTCCGTGTACTTTATCGGCCTGGCCACCGGCCAGTTGTTCTATGGCCCGATTGCCGATCGCTACGGCCGCCGCAAGCCGCTGCTGTTTGGTATTGCGCTATTTTGCCTGGCCTCACTGGCCTGTGCGCTGGCACCCACACTGGAATGGCTGCTCGCCGCTCGTTTTGGCCAGGCGTTGGGTGGTTGTGCGGGAATGGTCGTCACCCGCGCAGTCGTCCGTGATCTGTGCAAACCCATTGATGCGGCCAAGGCTTTTTCGCAATTGATGCTGGTGATGGGCGTGGCGCCCATCCTTGCGCCCTTGGCTGGCGGCTGGTTGCTCAAGCTGGGTGGTTGGCCGACGATCTTTTTGTTCCTGACGGGTTTTTCCGCGCTGTTCGCCTTTGCGGTTTACTTTGGCCTGCGCGAGACCTTGTCCCTGCATGAGCGTCCGGCGCTATCGACTGCACTGGGCCGCTACCGGGGTCTGCTGGGTGAGCCGGTGTTCATGTTTCATGCGTTGACTGGCGGGATTGCCATTGCCGGGATGTTTGCCTATATCGTTGGCTCACCGTTTATCATCATAGAGCTGTACGGCATCGCGCCCGAGCGTTTTGGCTGGGTTTTCGGGGCCATTGCCGCTGGATTCATTCTGTTTGCCCAGTTCAACAGCTACATGCTGCGCCGCCGTCCACCGGTCAAGATTCTGCAGCGCACGACGCTGATCTACCTGTTGTGTACTCTGTGGCTGCTCGGCACCGCCTGGTGGCAGCCCGAATCCCTCTGGCCTTTGCTGTTACCGCTGTTTGGCAGTGTGGCAGTGATTGCGCTGGTGCTACCCAACTCATCCGCCTGCGCCATGGCCGGCCATGGTCACCAGGCAGGAGTGGCCTCGGCCTTGATGGGTACCATGCAGTTTGTGATCGCCGGCATCACCTCGGCGCTGGTTGGCCTGCTGCATAACGGCACGGCGTTGCCGATGGCCGCGGTGATGGCTGGTTGTGGCGTGCTGGTAGTACTGGTGGCGCGCCAGGCGCGGCGTGCGGGCGGACTGCATTTCTGAGCGCTGGATTGCGCCGCGCCGCGCTCAAGCCAGTCGGCGCTGTTGTCCGCTCTGACGGGTCAGCCCGACCTTGTCGAAGTACTCCAGCAGCGCCACGCTGTGATTGCGGCCGATGCCGCTATGGTCGCGGAAGTTGGCGGTGCTGAACTGGCCCGCGTGATCGTGTGTCGCCAGCTCAGTGGCCAGGCCCAGCAAGTGCTCGACGCTGTCTGGCAACAGGTAGCGATTACGCCCGATACAGACCAGCAGACCCCATGCGCACAGCCGGTCGAGCCTGAGCATCAGCTCGCTCTTGTCCAGGGTCAACGCCGCCATCAGCTCACCGATAACGGGCGGTCGCGGAGCGCAGCCGGCGAAGGCCGGCCGCAGTTGTTCGAACCAACTCAGGGTCTGGGCGTCGGCTTGCGGCTGATGACCCGGCAGATGCAAGCTGGGCCCGCTTTGCTGCAGCATCTGGCTGTCCAGCGCGTGGCGGATGACCGCGCTCAGTAGCCGACTATGGCTAGCCAGGCCCAGCTGCCTGAGCAGCTGTGGGCGGTTAATGCCCGGCTGATCGGCATGCTGCTGATGATGCTCGGTCAGTGCCGCCAGCACACGCTGCAGCTGTTGATCGAAATCAGAGCGCCTGCACAGCCAGGCGCCAACGCGCAGGCTGTCCGCATGGCTTGCAGCAGCAGGCTCGCTGTGCCGATGGCGGCTGAGCATAAAACGTCCCAGATCCACTCCATCGGGCAAGACTTTCAGCAGGCTGTGCAGGGCCTGATCTGCATCGGGATTATCCATGGCGAGCAGTGCTGCGAGGCGATCCGGCCGCTGGCGACCCTTGCTGGCGGCGAACGGATCAATCACCAGGCCACTGCCAAGCAGCTTGCGGCTGGCCGGGTCGCGGATGATAAACCGCTCATGGTGGCGGCAACATACCGGGCGTTCCAGAACCCACTGACCGAAAACCTGATCAACGGGCAAAGGCTCACCCTTTAGCGGTACACAGCGCGCATTGATCACCGCATTGCCCATATGCAATTGCAGGGTGCCGCGATTCGGCAGGCGGGCGATCAGCTCCAGTCGGGCGGCAAAGCACGCGGTGGGCGCAAAGATGGCAGCCTCGAGTAGCTGGCTGCCACGGCCCAGGTCCGCGCTGGCTAGATCACCCGCCAGGTTCAGCGCGCAGCGTTGGCCAGTCTGGGCTTTGCCGGCGTTCTGACCATGCACCTGAATACTGCGGATGCGCAGGTCCGCGCCGTTATCGGATAGTCGCAAGCTGTCACCGATCTGGACACCACCGCTGAGCAGGGTGCCGGTGACAATAGTGCCGGCGCCGGGCTGGCTGAAATGGCGATCGATGCTCATCCGCGCCGGGCCTTGATGGTTCGGCACAGGAAAACGGGCGGCCCAGGCATTGAGCTGCTCGACAAGGGCGGCAATGCCGTCACCGCTGAGGCTGTCGACCAGGAAACTCGGTGGGTTCTGTATAGACAGCTCGGGCAGCAGCTGTAGCACTTGCTGCTGGACCTGCCGGGAGCGCTCGGCGCTGACGCTGGCGCATTTGCTGATGACCAGCAGCACCGGCCTGCCGCCGAGCAGCTTGAGTAGCTGCAGATGCTCCAGGGTCTGCGGCATGACGCCGTCATCTGCCGCCACCACCAGCATCACCGCATCGACACAGCCCATACCCGCGAGCAGGGTACGCATGAATTTGTCGTGGCCGGGGACATCGACCAGATCAATCGTTTTACCGTCAGGGCAGTCGAGCCAGGCGTAACCCAGTTCGATACTCATGCCGCGACGTAATTCCTCTGCGCTACGATCAGTCTGTTGGCCGGTCAGCGCCTTGATCAACGCGGTCTTGCCATGGTCGACGTGGCCTGCGGTGGCGATGATCATGCGAAGGGCTGGGCCTGGAGTTGCTCGACCAACAGCCTTTCCTCATCCAGGCAGCGCAGGTCGAGCAACAGTTGGCCGTCATGCAATCGGCCAATGACCGGCACCGGCAGGGCCAGCAAAGCCCTTTGCAGACGCTGCAGTTGTTGGTTTGCGCCGCGCTTGCCGGTCAGTGGCTGCAGGGCGACGGCGCAGCTTGGCAGCCGCTCTACCGGCAACGAACCGCTGCCGATCTGCCCCAGCACATCGGCAGCCGAGACCCGAGCGGCGTCGCCTGCCCAGGCTTGAAACGCCGGCAACAGGCTGTCGACTTGCTGGCGAATGTCCTTCTGTTGCCGGCTTAACCAGCGCAGGCTCGGCAGCCGTTCGGCCAGTTGTTCCGGGTGGGCGTAGAGTGTGAGCACCGCTTCCAGCGCGGCCAAGGTCAGCTTGTCACAGCGCAGCGCGCGTTTCAGTGGGTTCTTTTTCAGCTTGTCGATGAGGCTGCGTTTGCCGACGATAATGCCGGCCTGGGGTCCGCCGAGCAGCTTGTCGCCACTGAAGGTGATCAGGTCGGCGCCATGGGCCAGGCTGTCCATCGGCGTGGGTTCATAGGGTAGGCCCCATTGGCGCATGTCGATCAGGCTGCCGCTGCCCAGGTCGACTACAAAAGGCAGCCCTTGTGCATGCGCTGCCTGGGCTATCTGCGTTTCCGGCACGCTGGCGGTAAAGCCCTGGATAGCGTAGTTGCTGGCATGGATGGTCATCAGCAGGCCGGTTCTGGCGCTGATCGCCTCGACATAGTCGTGCAGGTGAGTGCGATTGGTGGTGCCGACTTCCAGCAACTTGGCCTGAGCGCGGCGCATGATATCCGGCACGCGAAAGGCGCCACCGATTTCCACCAGTTCGCCACGCGATACCAGTACCTCTTTGCCTTTGGCCAGGGTATTGAGCGTCAGCAGCACCGCCGCCGCGTTATTGTTGACCACGGTGGCCGCCTCGGCGCCGGTCAGCCGGCAGAGCCACGCCTCGACGTGGCTGCCGCGATCACCGCGCTTGCCTGTGCCCAGATCGAATTCCAGGTTGCTCGCGCCGCGGGCCACATCACATATGGCGCTTACAGCCTCCTCGGGCAGGGGCGCGCGGCCCAGGTTGGTGTGCAGTACGGTGCCGGTAAAATTGAATACCTTGCGCAGCGAGGGGGCGAGCAGATCAAGTAACTGCTGCTGCACCTGCGCGACAAGCTGATCGGGCTCACAGGGTTTACTGGCGGCTCTCAGCCGATTCAGCTCAACGCTGACGATTTGCTTGGTCAGGTTGCGGCCGTGGTATTCGGTCAGTTCGCGGATGATTGGCCAGTTCAATACCTGGTCAACGGAGGGCAGGGCACGACGGACATCCTGAGATGCCGCCTGATCGGTATTCAGCACGGAACACTAGCCTCGTGAAGGAGTGCGAAGCATGAGGGTTGATAGACTCGGAGCCCGGAAGGGGCGGATGGGGGCACCCCGGTACAAGACCATCGATGCCAGGGATGGCATCGCTGAGCTACAAGGACGTACTTGCCGCGTGTCTTGTACCGGGGTGCCCCCATTCGCCCAGAGCACCTGTCTTAACAATCAACCCTTATGCACGGGCCGCCAGGCCCGTCATCATCACGAGTCTTGCAGCGTTAACGCCGCCAGTATGCTGTCAAATGCGTTATCAGCCAGTACGCGCAGCTCGTCATCAGTACGGTCCTGAATCGGGTGCGGTACGAACACCATCTTCGGATCCATGCCCAATGCCTTGGACTGCAACGCTGCCGCTTCAACGAATTCGCTGGAGGCAATGCCTACACCGGGGATCTGCCGGCCTTCCAAGTCGCCTATATCATGCATACAGCACGAGGTACAGGAGCCTCAGTCGGCCAGGCCTTCCACCAGCAGATCGCACTCACTGGCGATCTGTTGTTTCAGATCCGTGGGCGCGATACGCGCAAAAGTAGGCTTGCGATAACGTTTTACCTCGATGCCGCGCTCGCTGAGCAACTCATGCAGACGATCCAGCAGCACGTTGCCACGTGCCTTGGAAATATCCAGCAAGCCGACAGTCAGCCCCTCCAGCGTGGCGGGTCTGGCGGTTAACGCGCGGCTGGCAGCCGAGCGTTCAGCGGTCGGGTCGAGCAGTATGGTCGGCGCTATCATGCCGTTACCTCCTTGCTAACCGGGATGGAGCCAGTCGGGCCGGATGCGGCCCAGCCAGCAATGACGGCGGAAAACAGACCGGCCGGGCCACCGGCCCTGACGATCAGTAATCCACCGGGGCGAAACTTGGGTAAATTGGCGCCGGCAAAGTTCTCCGGCATGCCTTCGCTAATCTCCTGTGCACCCATCACCAGGTCTTTGCCCGGCAGGGTCAACAGGCGGCCGAGTTCTTCGTGCAGGCGTGCCTTGCTCCAGCCGGCATTGGTAAATACCCTGCAGTGCTCGGGCGATACTACCAGGATGGCGTCGCCGTGCATGACCAGCTTGTAGTGATCCACGGCGCGCAACGACAGGGCAAAACTGCGCGCCAGGGATTCGGGTGTACGGGATTTCTGATCAACAATAGCCTGCACGCCTTCGGCGGCAAACAGGGTAACCACTGACTGATCGGCGCTGTAGCCACGCTCCACCGCCAGGGAATCCCAGTCGCTGTCTTCCGCTTCGGCAAAGCAAAAGCTGTATTTGCCCGGTGTGCCCATGGTCGCGCGGTCAATTTCGCCGGGGCGCCCACCGCCGACGTTGCGTACCACCAATTGCAGCGCCCGGCCGATACTGGCATTGGCACGATTGCCCTGACCCAGGCAATTGACGCCGGAATTCATGCCGATGCGTTGCGCTACCGGGCCATTGACCAGGACCAGTGGGCCGGCAAACATGGTGGTGCAGAGTAGGCCATGCATGCCGAATTCATCGATCAGCGCGGCCTCTACGGCGGCGAGCACCACGGGCATATATTCAGGCTTGCAGCCGGCCATGACGGCATTGATCGCGACCTTCTCCACGCTGCAGGGCACCAGATCCGGCGGCATCAGTCCGAGGACTTCGTCGGCTTTACGTGTTGTGCCCAGCAGCATGCGGTAGACGCGCTCGGGTGTGGGCGGAACAACCGGCAGGCCATCGCTCCAGCCGCGCTCGTGACAGGCCTCGATCGGGTCTTCGCTGGCACCGATTTCCACCTCGCGGGACTGGAAGGTCACAGCGCCAAAGCGGATTGCCAGCGTCTCGGCGATGCCCGGGTCCTGGGTTTTCGAGCCGCAGCCAGGGCGGGAAGGGGGCAGGTCCGCCCCCAGGTCCGAGAGGCCGCTGAGCAGTTCCCAGTCCTCGCGGAACCAGCCGTAGGTCCGGTTCAGTTCCTGGCCGTTGGCGCGCCGAATCAGGGTGGGGACGATTTCACAGTCCAGCTGCCAGGACCATTCCAGCGTGTCGTCCTGTATCTGCTGGCCGGAGCCGACATCGAAGTCGGCGGTATCCTGCACGATCACGGTAAGCGGTTGGCCGCCACTCGCCAGTTGCGCCAGCACGGGTTCAATCAGCGCGCAGGTCGGGCAGGCGCGCTTGAGAATGACGATGAGTCCATCGGGTAATGTTTGCATAGCTGAGTTGTAGCAGTTTGAGCGTCACAGGCAAGCACTATCATCGGGTTTGATGTCAGCTGTCTGCTGTCCTATATCGAGGCGGTCCTATATCGACATTGCCAGGCGGCATAAAAAAGAGCGCCGAAGCGCTCTTTTTGATTGCGGCGGTGCGCAGCTGAATCAGGCGGTCCAGCGCTTGAGTACCAAGGTGGCATTGGTGCCACCAAAGCCGAAGCTGTTGGACATCATCAGGTTCGCTGCTTCATCGGCACGTTCGAGCAGGATCGGCAGGCCAGCGGCGTTTTCGTCCAGCTCGTCGATATTGGCCGAAGCAGCGAGGAAGTTGTCGCGCATCATCAGCAGGCAGTAGATCGCTTCCTGCACGCCGGCGGCGCCCAGCGAGTGCCCGGAGAGGCTCTTGGTCGAGCTGATCTTCGGTGCCTTGTCGCCAAATACTTCGCGGATCGCCTTGAGTTCGGCGACGTCGCCGACCGGTGTCGAGGTGCCGTGGGTGTTCAGGTAGTCGATAGTGCCATCGACGGTAGCCAGTGCTTGCTGCATGCAGCGCACGGCGCCTTCACCGCTGGGCGCGACCATGTCGTAACCATCGGAGGTCGCGCCATAGCCGACCACTTCGGCGTAGATCTTCGCGCCGCGGGCCAGAGCGTGCTCCAGTTCTTCAAC
>JAWOGT010000202.1:0-4788 GCA_046496585.1 Halopseudomonas sp. | reverse complement strand
ATGAGCAGCACGGAACCGGCGACGCGCATGGTCTTCTACTTCGCCCTTTTTTCCACATTGCTGTCTTCCATACCGCTGCTCTGGGCCTGGCAGCCTTTGAGCGCCACGCAGATCGGCATGCTGGTCAGCATTGGTCTGATTGCCACCGTCAGCCAATTGATCATGTCCAAGGCGTATACCGTGGCACCACCGGGCAAGATCGGCCCGCTCAGTTATCTGGCCATTGTCTTTTCGGGTCTGTTTGCCTGGTTCCTCTGGGACGAAGTGCCGGATCTCACCTCCTGGATGGGTGCCGGGCTGATTTTCGCCTCCACGCTAATCAGTATTGCCATGCCCGGCACACAGGCCAAACCGCGCCAATCTGGTGTATGATTTCATCCTTTTCCGCCCGACCTTTTCGACGAGACCGCATATGCAACTGTCCTCCCTGACCGCCGTATCCCCGGTTGATGGCCGTTACGGCAGCAAAACCGCCAGCCTGCGCAGCATCTTCAGCGAATACGGCTTGATCCGTTTCCGCGTTCAGGTGGAGGTGCGCTGGCTGCAATGTCTCGCTGCCCATCCGCAAATACCCGAAATCGGGCCTTTTTCTGATCAGGCTAATGCACTGCTCAATCAGCTGGTTGATGACTTTCAGCTCGAACACGCCGAGCGCATCAAGGAAATCGAACGCACCACCAATCACGACGTCAAAGCGGTGGAGTATCTGCTGAAAGAGCAAGTCGCAGCCTTGCCGGAACTGCAGTCGGTGAATGAGTTCATTCACTTTGCCTGCACCTCGGAAGACATCAACAACCTGTCCCATGCACTGATGCTCAGCGCCGGTCGCGACCAGGTGATGCTGCCACTGATGCAGCGCGTTGTTGATCAATTGCGCACCCTGGCTGTGACCCACGCTGACGTGCCGCTGTTGTCGCGCACCCATGGCCAACCTGCCTCGCCAACGACCATGGGCAAAGAACTGGCTAACGTGGTTTATCGTCTGGAACGCCAGATCGCCCAGATCAGCGCAGTGCCTTTGCTCGGCAAGATCAATGGCGCCGTGGGTAACTACAACGCGCATTTTTCGGCCTACCCCGAGATTGACTGGGAAGCCAACGCCAAGAGCTTTATCGAACACACCCTCGGCCTGGGCTTCAATCCCTTTACCACACAGATCGAACCGCATGATTATATTGCCGAGCTGTTCGATGCGGTGGCCCGCTTCAACACCATCCTGATCGACTTTGATCGGGATATCTGGGGTTACATCTCCCTGGGCTATTTCAAGCAAAAAACCATAGCCGGCGAAATTGGCTCCTCGACCATGCCGCACAAGGTCAACCCGATCGACTTCGAAAACTCCGAGGGCAATCTGGGGATCGCCAATGCGATCCTGCAGCACCTGTCCAGCAAGCTGCCCATATCACGCTGGCAGCGCGATCTGACTGATTCCACGGTATTGCGTAACCTCGGTGTCGGCTTTGCGCACAGCGTGATCGCCTATGAATCAACTCTTAAGGGAATCAGTAAGTTAGAGCTTAATGCTCAACGAATTGCTGAAGACCTGGACAACTGCTGGGAAGTACTGGCTGAGCCGATTCAAACCGTGATGCGCCGCTATGCGGTGCCGGATGCCTACGAAAAACTCAAGGAATTGACGCGCGGCAAGGGGATCACCCCCCAGGCCCTGCAGGCCTTTGTCGAAGCCTTGGACATTCCAGCAGCAGCCAAGCTGGAACTCAAGGCGCTGACGCCAGCCAACTACATTGGCAACGCCGTAGCGCAGGCGCGACGGGTCTGATCCTGGCTCGCCTGTCAGCGCCGCGTTAGCTCAGTTGCTCCTGATGACCTGCTGGCTGATAACACTGCCAGCAGCGTCGTCGCTCAGATTGATGCTCCTATCTCACCCCGGGCTGGATCAAGTAGCCCCTATTGTTCCGAGGCTCTTATGTCCAGCACCACAACAGCTCCGCTTGGCGATCTCACCCCTGCCGCTTTCATGCGTGATTACTGGCAGAAAAAGCCGTTACTGATCCGCCAGGCATTCCCTGACTACCAAAACCCCCTATCGCCCGATGAGCTGGCGGGCCTGGCGCTGGAGGACGAGGTCGAGTCGCGTATCGTCTTGACCGACGGGGAAACGCCCTGGGAACTGCGCCGCGGGCCGTTTGCCGAGGATGATTTCAAGGCCCTCCCAGAGGAAAACTGGACCCTGCTGGTGCAGGCAGTCGATCAGTTTGTACCCGAGGTGGCAGAGCTGATGTCGGCCTTTCGGTTTTTGCCCAGCTGGCGTGTCGACGACGTCATGATCAGTTACGCGGCGCCAGGCGGCAGCGTGGGCCCGCATTTCGATAATTACGATGTGTTCCTGCTGCAGACGCACGGCCGCCGACGCTGGAAGATCGGCCAGCAGTGCAGCGCCGACAGCGCGCTGTTGGAGCATCCTGACCTGCGCATTCTGGCGGACTTCGAACAACAGCAGGAATGGCTGCTGGAGCCCGGTGACATGCTCTACATTCCACCTGGCGTTGCCCATTATGGCATCGCTGAAGACGAGTGCATGACCTGTTCCATTGGCTTTCGCGCGCCTAGCCATCAGGAAATACTGGTGCATTTTACCGACTTTCTCAGTCAGCATCTCAGCGACCAGGCACGCTACAGTGATGCCGGCATCGGCGTGGCGACACAGCCCGCGGCGATTGATGACGCCACTATCGAGCGCCTGCAGGATATCGTGCTGGAATTGGTCCAGGATAAAACCGCGTTAGCCACCTGGTTTGGTCGTTTCATGACCGAGCCGCGCTACCCGGAAATGCTTGAAGCACAACAGATCGATCCGCAACTGCTGCTGGAAGACCTGCACAATGGCTATGGGCTCACGCGCAATCCCAGCGCTCGCCTGGCCTATCGCCAGGAAGGGAGCGAGCATGTCATGTTGTTTGCCAGTGGCGAGCATTGTCTGTTGCCGATTGTCCTGTTACCGCTGGTTCAACTAATCTGTAATGAGGATTACCTGGACGGCGAGGCCCTGCTGGCGTGGCAGCACAACGCTGAGGCCTGGACGCTATTGGAGCAGCTCCTGGCCAAGGGAGATCTCCTGCTGGAGGGAGACGATGAATGAGATCGACGTCAGTGTGGTTGATTGGCTGAGCAGCCAGGCGCTGCGGGATATTCGCCAGCAGGTGTTTATTGCCGAACAGGGCGTGCCAGCGGCGCTGGAATGGGATGCGGACGATCACTCAGCAGTGCATTTTCTGCTGTGCGCCGAAGGCGAAGCACTGGGTACGGCCCGGCTTCTCGATGATGGGCATATCGGTCGGGTGGCCGTCTTGCCGGCTTGGCGAGGCAAGGGTCTGGGTGAACGACTCATGCGCGAGGTAATGGCCTATGCCCAGGCTCAGGGGACGAGCACATTGCGGCTCAGCGCCCAGGTCCAGGCTCAACCCTTTTACCAGCGTCTGGGCTTTGTGCTTGACTCCGAGCCTTACAGGGAGGCGGGCATTCTCCACGTGGCCATGCGCTGGCAGGCCGAAGCGCTGGATGTTTCCGACTTCGAGCTGCCGCCGATCGAGTTCGATTCCCCCGGTACCTTTCGTATTCACAACCCCGCGGAACCATCGCCGATTGACCGGGCAATCGACCTGCCCTATCAGTTGGGCAATCAGTCAGAACTGATCGATGTCGACGACAGCAAAGCACTCGACCACCTGTGCCTGATGCTCAACCAAGCCCGTCGGCGAATCCATATCTACGCTGCAGATCAGGCGGTATGGCTGTTCAATCGCCGCGATGTCATTAGCCGTCTCGAGCAACTGATCGCCCGTCAGCCCAAGTGTCGGATCAAGGTGCTGCTGCACGAGGCCGGCAAACCCTTTCTGCAGGGCCATAGCCTGTTGAAGCTGATGCATCGTTTCCCCAGTCTGCTGGAGATTCGCAAGCAGCATCCCGAACGTGAGAAAGGCCCCCAGGTTTATCTGCTGGCGGACGATTGCGGCCTGTTGATGCTACCCAAGGCTCAACAACGCCAGGGCTTTGCACGCTATCAAAGCCCTGACCAGGTAAAACGCTGGAGTAGCCATTTCGACGAACTCTGGTCCACCAGCCAGAGCGACTCTGCCATCCGGAGGTTTTTGTTGTGATCAAAACCGGCCTTATCCAGCTGCTGGCGTTGTTGATCCTCTGTGCTAGCGCTACTGTGCAAGCGGCGCCCACCACAGAGATTTTCAGCCTCGGCTACAGCATGGCGGACAACCTGATCCCGGCTATCAAACCCATGCTCAGGGATGATGAGCGGATTTCCGCCTACGGTAATCAGCTGATTGTGCGCGCCGAACCGCAACGCCTGGAAGAGATTCGCGCCCTGCTCAGCCAGCTCGACCGTCAGCCAGCCCAGCTGGTGATCAGCGTTGCCAATTCCGGGGAGTCAATCAGCAGCGAGCGCGGCTATCAGGTCGACGGGCGTATTGGCACAGGGCCTGTTGATATTATCTTGGGTGATCCGCGCTACGCTAATCAAGCCCGGGTCATTCAGCGCAGCACCCGGGGTCAAAACGATGGCATGCGGCATGTCACCGCCAATGAAGGCTATCCGGTGCTGATTCAGACCGGCCAATCGGTCCCTTTGTACGCCACCACGACCGATGCCTACGGCCGCGTTATCGAGAGCACTGAGTATCGTGACGTGACCCAGGGCTTCTATGCCACGGTACGGCTGAACGGCGAACTGGCGACCATCACTCTCAGCGCCAACAATGACAGCATCAATCGCAGTGACAGTCGGGTCATCGATGTGCAGCAAACCGATAC
>JAWOGT010000062.1:0-3782 GCA_046496585.1 Halopseudomonas sp. | reverse complement strand
TCGATGCGTTTGCGTGCCTGGTCAGCCGGGAACGGCGGTACCTTGTCCTGCAGGCGCGCCAGTTCCAGAGCGATATCATCGGGCAGCAGATCGCGCCGCGTGGATAGAATCTGTCCAAACTTGACGAACACCGGCCCCAAATCCTCGCAGGCCAGGCGCAAGCGCGCGCCGCGCGTGAGACCCTTGGGGGCGCGACGCAAGCGCCAGGGCCCGACTTTCAGCAGAAACCGACCAGCCCAGGGCAGCGGGAAGGCATCCAGCAACTGATCCAGTCGGTAGCGGGTGAAGATGTGCAGTATGCGTAACAGGCGCAACAGGGCGGTCAAGTTCATACCTCGGCAATGTCCGGGTCGGGTGCGTCAAGCCTGTTCAGGCGGGCTTCCAGGCGGTCCAGGTCAAGGCGTAGCTGATGAAGCTGGTCGGCACTCACGTTGGCCTCGGTATGGCCTACCAGGTGTCGGCCCTCTTCGGTCAAATACTCCGAGAGGCTGCGGCCCAAGCTGTGCTGGGCCTGGCCGGCCCATTCCCGGCCGCTGCGCAACATCTGGGCAACCGCATGGCCAGCCACCGGGCCGATCCAGCGGGCCAGTTCGGCTTCGCCATCGAGCTGTAAATCACCCAGCGCGTTTTGCAGGCTGACCAGCACCTGGCTATCACCACTCAGTTGCAATGCCGGCTCCTGTAGCAAGCGCTGTCGCTGGTTGCTGACCATCAATCTGGCGAGCAGCCTGCTGGGTGCGCTCAGCGTGCAGTCGGGGAGCCGATCTGAGCTGGCGAGCAGCTCGATACCCTGCGCGCCCGGGAGTAAATAAAGCGCCCATTCAGGCTCGCGAGCCTGAATCAGAATCACCTTGCCGTCCAGTTGTGCCAGGCGCCTGGCGGTCAGCGGGTCACGAAGCAGCGCCGCCGCCAGGCTGCGCTGCACGCCGGAGAGCAGGGCGAGGGTGAGCATCAGGGTTTGATGCCCCGGTGCAGTGCCACTACGCCGCCGGTCATGTTGTGATAGGTGACGCGGGCAAAGCCGGCTTCGACCATCATCGCTTTGAGGGTTTCCTGGTCGGGGTGCATGCGGATGGATTCGGCCAGATACCGATAGCTTTCCGAGTCATTGGTTACCAGCTTGCCCATCAGCGGCAGCAATCTGAAAGAATACTGATCGTAGGCCTTGGATAGCAGCTGGTTACCCGGCTTGGAAAACTCCAGTACCAGTAATCGTCCGCCGGGTTTGAGCACGCGCAGCATCGAGGCCAGCGCGCGATCCTTGTGCGTCACATTGCGCAAGCCAAAGGCAATGGTGATGCAATCGAAGTGGTTGTCCGGGAAAGGCAGCGCTTCAGCGTCGGCCTGGACAAAACGCACGTTGCCGGCGACACCCAGATCGAGCAAGCGATCGCGACCGACCTTGAGCATGGAGTCGTTGATATCAGCCAATACCACTTCGCCGCCAGAACCCACCAGCTTGGCAAAGCGGCGGGTCAGATCACCGGTACCGCCGGCGATATCCAGCACCTTGTTACCCGGGCGCACGCCGGACAGTTCGATAGTGAAGCGCTTCCACAAGCGATGAATACCGCCTGACATCAGGTCGTTCATCAGGTCGTAGCGCGCCGCGACCGAGTGAAAAACATCGGCAACGCGTTGGGCCTTCTCGGATTCGGCGACCGTCTGGAAGCCGAAGTGAGTGGTGCTGTCTTGGTTCTGCTTGTCCGTCATGGGATCCGTCTGCCTGAGCAAGTCAGCCCTCATTCTAACTGTTTTTTTCGCCTCGGCGGGGGTTTTCAGTAGGGCCGAGTGCCGCACTGGCGGATGACGTCCCGCTGCCTTTGCGGCATGCTATGGCGTTGTTATTGCCACTCCACCATCAAAACAAGAGAGACGCACATGGCTACAGTCGATATCACCCGTGAACACACGCTGGGCAAGGAGGTCGCTCGCGAGCGTGCCCAGAAGCTGGCCGACAAGCTGGCGCAGAAGCTCGACGCGAAATGTACCTGGGAAGGCGATGACCTGACCTTCAAACGCAGTGGTGCCGACGGCTGCATCAGCGTGTCGGAGCATCAGGTCAGGGTCACGGTCAAGCTCGGCTTGATGCTCACGCCGATGGCCGGCATGGTTAAAGGTGAAGTGGACAAGGCACTGGACAAGTACCTGAGCTGATTCGGCGTTTTAGTATGTGTTTTCTAATTTAGCTGCGTAACTTGGCCACCAAGGGTCGGACACCGGCCCAGATGGGTATCCACTATTCGTTATCAGGAGTCATCAGCATGGCTAAGAACACCGCAAAGAAAAAAGTTGAAATTGAAGCTGCATCCTTTACCGGCGACGTGAAGAACTATGCTCACCAGATCTGGTTGGCAGGCCTGGGTGCCTATGCCAAAGCCGGCAAGGAAGGCGCCGACTATTTCAAGAAGCTGGTTTCCGAGGGCGAGGCTGTTGAGAAGCAGGGCAAGGAACTGGTTTCTAGCCAGGTCGAGTCCGCTACCAGCAAGGTCAATAGCAAGGTCGAGAGTTTCAAGGAGCGCTTTCAGGCGCGCACCGGCGAGAGCCTGAACAAGGTTGAAGAAGTCTTTGACGACCGGGTCGCTTCCGCCCTGGGCCGCCTGGGCATCCCCAGCAAGAAGGACATTGACCAGTTGTCTGCTAAGCTGGATGATCTGAGTGCTGCACTCAAGTCGATCGACAGCAAGTAAGGTTACAGAGGAGTTACTCCATGGCGGGCAAGAAAAAGCAGGACAAAGACAACAATTGGGTCGGTGAGATCGAAAGCTACTCACGTCAGATCTGGTTGGCCGGTTTGGGCGCTTATGCCAAGGTTGGCAAGGAGGGTGTGAAGCTCTTCGAAAACCTGATCAAGGACGGCGAGGTGGCCGAGAAAGCCGCCAAGTCCGAAATTGACAAGCAGGTGGGGACCCTCAAGGGCAAAGCCAGCAAGAGCAAGAAAGATTCTGTCGAGGCGGCACAGTCCAAGGTCGATAAGGCCCGTGGGCGTGTTTCCGGGAAGTGGAATGAGCTGGAAGAAGCCTTTGACAAGCGTTTGAACAGTGCCGTGTCCCGCCTGGGTGTACCCTCGCGTGATGAGGTCAAGGCGCTTAACAGCAAAGTCGACGAGCTGACCAAAATGATCAGCAAGATGACCGCTGGGAAAACGCCGGCCAAGGCCGCGCCGAAGGTGGCAGCCAAGCCTGCAGCCAAACCGGCTGCGTCCAAGGTGGCCAGCAAGCCCAAGGCCGCGGTTGCCAAGTCGCCGGCCAAGCCGGTGACTGCTCGTGCAGCAGCCAAGCCGAAAGCGGCGCCGGCAGCAGCCAAGTCTGCCGCTGGCCCTGCAGCAGGCAAAGCAGCGCCGAAAGCGGCTGGCATGCCAGCCAGCACGCCGGCAGCGGCCAAGCCAGCGGCGCAGGACGTACCCAAGGCTCCGCAAGCGACACCTGCAGCGCCGGCGGCGGCATCTGCCGTACCTGCAGCGGAGAAGCCCTCGGACTCTTAAGCTGCTTGCAGTATTAAAGCCCGACCCGCGCAAGCCGGTCGGGCTTTTTTTTGACCAGTGATTATTAGTATGTTTTTTCTAAATGCACTGGGTAGTCTCAAGGTCGTGGTTGGCGTCGCTGCCAGCCGAACCCTTATCAGCAAGGAGTGACTACCATGGCACAGGTTAAAAAAGAGCGTCTTATTGATTCGGGCATTGATGCCGCCACCGAAGTAACCGACAGCTTGAGAGCCCAGGCGCGTCAGGTTTGGCTGGCGACCCTTGGCGCTTACGCTACCGTCGGTAAGCAGGGCGCTGC
>JAWOGT010000054.1:0-3010 GCA_046496585.1 Halopseudomonas sp. | reverse complement strand
TGAGCGACGGGTGGAAGCTGCTTTTTGACGGTACCACTTCAACCGGCTGGCGAAGCGCCCATAAGGATACTTTTCCGGAATCAGGATGGGTCATAGAGGACGGATGTCTGAAAGTGCTTGCCTCGGGGGCAGCCTGAGCGCATCAGAACTGTCGACCCAATACTCCACGCTGGAAGAGAATCGCGCCTGGGCGGTCAGGTTTATGGATGTGCATGACTGAAGTGGTGTGCACCTAGCGCTCACCTCAGCAGCTTATGACCGGCAAGCCTGGGTCATAAGCAATCCCTTGTTCTAATCGGGTTAGTGGGTCTTGCAGGTTTTTATGCCCAACAGCGAGTAGGCAGGGCAATAGCCGACCAGTGCAGTCAGAATCGGTACAATGCCGATCCAGCCCCAGACAATCTGTGGTCCTACAAAAACCAGGGCGATAAGAACGACGCCTACGACGAGACGGATGATCCTGTCTGTGCTGCCCATGTTAGTCTTCATGCGGTATCTCCCGACGGTTATCAGTGGTGAGCCATCACTCTACGCCCGCGCACCTGGCAGCTCAGTGACTTAGTCACAAAGGGAAGAACAGGCTCACACAAGGTCAATAAGGAAAACCATACATGGGCAATGGAGCCTTGATAAAGCACCCTATTCTTGACGTCCTGCCACAACCAATGCGCCTTGAGGCGCAAAGCACGCTGGGTGTCCTGCCCCTGCCGGTGGGTCAGATCATTTTCCGCGCGGGCGATCCCTGTGCGGGTCTGCCCCTGGTGCTCAGCGGATCAATCAAGGTACAGATGACCGGCGTATCCGGTAACAGCATCGTCCTCTATCGCATGGGCGCCGATGATATTTGTACGCTGTCCATCGGCTGCCTGATGTCGGGGCGTGGTTATCGGGCTGAGGCCGTCGTGGAAGAAGCCAGTACAGCCACCATGCTGCCGCGCCGTCTGTTTGACCAGATGATGGCCGTCTCGGCCGAGTTTCGCGGCGGCGTGATGGCCTCCTATGGCCGGCGGCTGGATGACCTCATGCTGCTGGTTGAAGAAGTGGCGTTCCGGCGCATGGATGAGCGGTTGGAGGCATGGCTTGCTGCCAGGGCCAAGCAAGGCGTGATCAACATAACTCACCAGGAACTGGCAGTGGAGCTAGGCACGGCCAGGGAGGTGGTAAGCCGGCTATTGAAAGAATTGGAGCGGCAAGGGCGCGTGGCCCTGGGCAGAGGCCGTATCGAGTGTCGGTGAAGCGCCTTCTGCTGGCCCAGTAGAGAGCGGTGCGGGCAGGGTATCTGTACCCGGGTGCAATCAGTAAGGCTGACGGTCTGATTTTGCCAGCCAGGCCAGGAAAGGCGCCTGCGCTTGTTCAATATTCATCTGGCACAGCCCCAGTTCCTCGGCTCTGAATGGCTGTGCCTGCCCGTAGAGCCGCTCGGCTATGGCCCCGTCAGCAAAGCCTGCCTGGTTTGCAAGCTGTTGCGATGCAGCAAAGACAATCCGTGGCACATGCGCCCAATGCGCCGTGGCCAGGCACATGGGGCAGGGCTCGCAGCTGGCGTACAGGGTGGTTTGCGGCAAATGCGGGCTAGCCACAGCTTTGGCTGCCATGCGTATGGCCTGCACTTCAGCGTGGGCGGTAGGGTCGCAATCCAGCGTTACCCGGTTGGCCCCCCGGCCAATCACGTGGCCCTGGCTGACCAGCACAGCGCCAAACGGGCCGCCGCCGTTGCCGACGGACTCCACCGCCAGTTGAATCGCCTGCAGCAGAAAGGCTTTGTCAGCGTCGCTGGACGGGCGTTTGTTCACGTTGTTGCATCTCCTGGCTGTCAGGTCTTTGCTGTTGGCGGTCTATGACATTACCGCTGAAATACATCTCTAGCCGCAGGCTGAGTGCCCAGCGCGGGTCAAAGTTGGCTTCTCGAGGGAAATGCAGCTCCGGGATGATGTCAGCAAACAGTATCTCCTTGTGCAGGTTACGGCGGTATTGACTAAGCAGATAGTAATCATTGATGCGCGGCTGCGAGGCGCTATTGCCGACAATGACCGCGGCGTAACGGATGGCGCTGCGACGGCTGAGTCGCTGATTGATTTCGACCGCTTCGGACAGCTCCAGCGTGTCCTCATCCTCCTGCCACTGAATATTGGTCAAAAAGCGCAGGTGGCGGGTGCTATCCAGTGGTTTGCCGATATCCCAGCGGCTGCGGGCGGAGTAGCCGTCACTGTTGAACCAGGACAGCCGATTGTAGGACTCCAGTTGCCAGGGACCCGTCCCCAGATTCCACAGCCGTTCAGTACTCAAGCGCAGGTAAGGGTCCAGGGGTAGCCGAAACTTGACCCCCGCACCGACACGCGTGTCCCACTGGCGGGTCTTGTCCTTGTCGCTGAGGCGACTCAGACCGATCACCGTGCTGTCACTGCTGGTCTGGTCATTGCGCAAACGGTTTGAGCCCTGCTCGCTGAGAGTGCCGCGTGATTCCTCTGGCTCACTTTCAATAATCAGCCGCAGCCGCTCTTTGGTGGTCGGCAGGTCAAGCTTGAAGCGGATGCTGGGATCGCTGCTGAAGCCCTCGGATTCTACCCACTCAAAATCACTGCCAATCCGCAAGTAGGATTTGTTTCTGACTGCACGGCTTTCATCATCGCTACCGAAAAATCCATCGAGGTTGCGCGAGCTTGCATCGACCCAGCGCGAGAGGCCTTCGTGCATCGGGCGTATGCGCTCCACGGTCCAGTCGGGCAGGTCAGAGTCGGATTCAGAGTCAGAGCTAGAGTCAGGGCCGTCAGCAAGCGCGCCGCCCGCGTAGAGCAACGACATGCTCAGGAACATGGCCTGCAATTGTGTTTTGCGCATGGAGTCCCTTTCCTTTGCTTCAATACTTTGACTCCCCGCTTCTGCCAGGCATAGAGCCCGCTACGGGACACCTCCAGCACCCGACACATGGTCTTCACCGGATAGACGGCCGGACCACTGCTTCGCAGCGGTGCCCCGCTCTCACGAATCCGTAGGCTTGGGAAGGGTAATC
>JAWOGT010000028.1:0-5180 GCA_046496585.1 Halopseudomonas sp. | reverse complement strand
TCTCGTCGACCACAAAGCCATGGGTCAGCAGGCCCTTGTACGGCGCATGCCCATCGATCGCCGCACCGGTCAGCAGCGAGGAGTGGAACCAGCCACGGTGCTGGTCGGAACCTTCCAGATACAGATCGGCCAGCGGGCCTTCTTTGTGGCCCATGGGGTGCGAGCCGCGCATCACGTGCAGGTGCGTGGTCCCCGAATCAAACCACACGTCCAGGGTATCGCTGATCTTGTCGTACTGCTCGGCTTCGGCGCCGAGCAGTTCGCTGGCCTCCATCGAGAACCAGGCCTCGATACCGCCCTGCTCGACTTTCTGCGCGACCTGCTCGATCAGCTCGATGCTGCGCGGGTGCAACTCGCCGCTCTGCTTGTGCAGAAACAGCGGGATCGGCACGCCCCAGGTACGCTGACGGGAGATACACCAGTCCGGGCGGCCGGCAATCATGTTGTGCAGGCGCTGCTTGCCCCAGGCCGGGACGAAATCGGTTTGTTCAATCGCGGCCAGTGCGCGCTGGCGCAGTGGCACGCCTTCGTGCGGCTGGGTGTCCATGCCGATAAACCACTGCGCGGTGGCGCGGTAGATGACCGGGGTCTTGTGCCGCCAGCAGTGCATATAGCTGTGGCTGACCTGCTCATTGGCCAGCAGGCAACCGACCTCCTCCAGCTTGGCCACCACGTTGGGGTTGGCCTTCCAGATAAACTGGCCGCCGAAAAACTCCAGCGAATCGACATACACCCCGTTGCCCTGCACCGGACCGAGGATGTCGTCGTTGACCATGCCGTAGCGCTTGCAGGTATGAAAGTCGTCAACGCCATAGGCCGGGGCCGAGTGCACGATACCGGTACCGGCGCCCAGCTCGACGTAGTCCGCCAGGTACACCGGCGACAGCCGATCATAGAACGGGTGACGGAAGTTGATCAGCTCCAGGCGCTCGCCGGTGGTGCGGGCAATGATCTCGCCCGTGCGACCGTAACGCGCCAGACAGCTCTCGATCAGCTCTTCGGCCAGCACCAGCAGGCGATCGCCGACATCGACCAGCGCGTAGTTGAACTCGGGATGCACGTTCAGCGCCTGGTTGGCCGGGATGGTCCAGGGTGTGGTGGTCCAGATGACCATTTGCGCCAATTTCGGCAGCGCGCTCAGATCGAAGGCCGCGGCCAGCTTCTCCGGCTCGGCGCAGGGGAAGCCCACATCGATAGTCGGCGACTGCTTGTCGGCGTATTCCACTTCCGCTTCAGCCAGCGCCGAGCCACAGTCGAAACACCAGTTGACCGGCTTCAGGCCCTTGAACACAAAGCCCTTCTCGACCAGCTTGCCGAGCACGCGAATCTCGCCGGCCTCGTTGGCAAAGTCCATGGTCTTGTAGGGGTTGTCCCATTCGCCGAGCACACCCAGGCGGATAAAGTCGGCCTTCTGGCCTTCGATCTGCTTGGTCGCGTAGGCGCGGCTCAGTTCGCGGGTCTTGGCCGGCTCCAGATGCTTGCCATGGGTGACCTCGATCTTGTGTTCGATCGGCAGGCCGTGGCAATCCCAGCCCGGCACGTAAGGCGCGTCGAAGCCGGACAGGGTCTTGGAACGGGTGATCATGTCCTTGAGGATCTTGTTCACCGCGTGGCCAATGTGAATATCGCCATTGGCATAGGGCGGGCCATCGTGCAGCACGAAGCTCGGCCGGCCGCGGCTGACTTCGCGAATCTTGTGATAGAGCTCGATGCTGTCCAGGCGCTTGAGGGTTTCCGGCTCACGGGTGGGCAGGCCCGCCTTCATCGGGAAGTCGGTTTGCGGCAGGTTCAGCGTCGCTTTGTAATCAGTCATCTTCTTTCCAGGCTCACTTGAGTGGAGTCACAGGCCCCATTGGGCTCGGGCGGCAGCAAGATCTGCCTTGATTGCCGCCTGCAGGGCGTCCAGCGAATCGAATCGCTGTTCATCACGCAATTTTTCGTGGAAGACCACGGTAATACGTCGACCATACAGATCGCCGTCAAAGTCCAGCAAATGCACTTCCAGATGGGCCTGGCCATCGCCATCGACGGTCGGCCGCGAGCCAATATTGGCCACGCCTTTCTGGATCACCCCATCGAGCTCGACACTGACCCGGTAGACGCCGCGCAGCGGGGCTTGCAGGCGCTTGAGCTGCACATTGGCGGTAGGCGCGCCCAGTTGCCGGCCAAGCTTCTGGCCATGCAACACGCGGCCGCTGATGCTGAAGGGCCGACCGAGCAAGCGCTCGGCGAGGGTAAAATCACTCTCGGCCAGCACCTGGCGCAAACGCGTGCTGCTGATCCGGTCGCCGCTTTCGGCCACGGTATTGGCGGCTTCCACGGTAAAGCCATGGCGCGCGCCGCTGCCCTGCAAAAAGGCGAAGTCGCCGGAGCGATCACAGCCAAAGCGGAAATCGTCGCCGACTTCCAGGTGCTTGACGCCCAGGCCATCGACCAGGATCTGCTGGACAAATTCCTCGGCACTCATCTCGCGCAGGCGGCGGTTGAAGGCCAGGCACAGCACCCGGTCAACGCCGTGCGCTTCGAGCAGCGCCAGCTTGTCGCGCAGGCGCGTGAGACGCGGCGGCGCAGCATCCGGCGAGAAGTATTCGCGCGGTTGCGGCTCGAATATCACCACACAGCCAGGCAGATTCATTCGCGCAGAATGGGCGCGCAGGCGCTTGAGAATCGCCTGATGCCCGGCATGCACGCCATCAAAATTGCCGATTGTTGCCACACAGCCCCGGTGCCGGGGCCGCAAATTCTGTATCCCGCGGACCAGTTCCATAATGCTCGATACTTGGCTTAAAAGGGTCGAAACGCGCGAGTATACAGGGTTAGCTGCCCGTGCGTCATGCGCAGGCGCCGACGAGTTGGCGCCTGCCGGGAATGTCGAGTCCCCTCTCGTCACAACGGCGTCAGCCGCAGCGCCGCTGGCCGGGGTGGAACTCGGCCACTCCCGGAGCGTCAGCCCTGGCGTAGGTGCCGTGGGCGCATGCCGGTCGCCACCAGGGTGGCAACGAACACGCCGATGCCGGCCACGACCAGCAAGGTCATTTCCCAGACCTTGTTCTGCCAGCCCCAGGCGAACCACTGTTCGGTCGCCGGCACCATCCAGATCACCACCGCCGACATGGCCACGCAGGCGGTCACCAGCCGCAGCGCAAACACCCACCAGCCGGGCTGCGCCTGGTAGATACCCATTTTCTTCAGCCCCCACCAGAGCAGGCCGGCGTTCAGCATGGCCGCCAGGGAAGTAGCCAGCGCCAGTCCGACGTGCGCCAGCGGCCAGATCAGGATCAGATTCAGCACCATATTCACGACCATGCAGATGATCGCGATCTTGACCGGGGTTTTGATGTCCTGGCGGGCAAAGTAACCGGGCGCCAGCACCTTGATCAGCATAAAGATCATCACCCCGACCGAATAGGCCCGCAGCGCGGCCGCGGCCTGCACCACGTCACGCTCGGTCATGGCGCCGTAATGGAACAGCGTGGCGATCAGCGGCTCAGCCAGCAGCAACAGGGCCAGCGCCGCCGGTACGCCAACCAGCATGACCATGCGAATTGCCCAGTCCAGGGTGGCGGAAAAGGCTTTGGGGTCTTCGCCGGCATGCTGGCGCGACAGTGCCGGCAGAATCACCGTGCCAATGGCGATACCAAAGGCGCCGAGCGGCAGCTCCGACAGCCGGTCGGCGTAATACAGCCAGGAGATGCTGCCGGTTTCCAGGAACGAGGCCAGGACGGTGTCCAGCAGCAGGTTGATCTGGCTCACCGAGACGCCGAACAGCGCCGGCAGCATCAAGGTCATAATGCGCTTGACGCCCTCATCCTTGCGATCCGGCCTGGGCACCGGCAACAGCTTGATCTGCGCCAGAAACGGCAGCTGGAACAATAACTGCACCACGCCGGCAATCAGCACACCCCAGGCCAGCGCCATGATCGGCTGATCGAAATACGGGGTCATCAGCACGGTAGCGCCGATCATGCTCAGGTTCAGCAACACCGGGGTAAAGGCCGGCACGGCAAAGCGGCCGTAACTGTTGAGGATCGAGCCGCACAGCGCGGTCAGCGAAATCAGCAGCAGGTAGGGGAAGGTAATGCGCAGCATATCGGTGGCCAGCGCGAGTTTTTCCGTCTGGTCATGAAAGCCCGGCGCAAACAGAGTGATCAACACCGGCGCGCCGGCCACACCCAGGGCGGTGATACCCACCAGCGTCAGGCCCAGGGTGCCGGTGACCCGATCGACCAGCTGCTTGACCTCCGCCAGCGTGCGCTTGGCCCGATATTCCGACAGCACCGGCACAAAGGCCTGGGCAAAGGCGCCCTCGGCAAACAGCCGGCGCAGGAAGTTGGGAATCTTGAAGGCGATAAAAAACGCGTCGGCCTCGGACTGCGAACCAAAATAAGCGGCCACCACCACATCACGGACCATGCCCAGCACCCGCGAGAGCATGGTCATGATGCTGACGACCATGCCCGAGCGCAGTAGCGTCGGGGCTTTGGGTTCGGGTGTCAGGGGTGGAGTGGAGTCAGTCATGCATCAGGCCGCCGGATAAAACCGCGATGATAGCCTCCGCGGCTACCGTGTGGCGAGAGTCAGGCGCAGCAAAGGCTTGTAGTGTGACGCTAAAAGCCTCAAGCTTCTACCTTCAGTTCATGGCGTATCCGTACTTGCCTGAAACTACCCGTCCGGGACTGTTATCAACCCTTGACATTGGGGTACCTCGGCGGCATAGTACGCGGCCTTATTTGTACCTTATTCATCACGATTTTCTGAGGAGCACGACGGTGGCCAACTCACCTCAAGCCAAAAAACGCGCCAAGCAGGCCGAGAAGCGCCGCAATCACAATGCAAGCCTGCGCTCCATGGTCCGTACGTATATCAAGAACGTAGTCAAGGCTATTGACGCCAAAGACCACGAGAAAGCACAGTCCGCCTACACTGCAGCAGTGCCGGTCATTGACCGCATGGCTGACAAGGGCATTATCCCCAAGAACAAGGCAGCTCGTCATAAGAGCCGTCTGAATGCGCACATCAAGGCAATGGCTACCGCCGCCTGATCGCATTCCTTGTGGTAGAAAAAACCGGCTTACGAGCCGGTTTTTTTGTGGGCGGGATTTGGGGTTGGTTTTGCGTGGGCGGTGCCTGACGGGTTTTGTGGCCTGCTGAAACACCGCTTGGATCCCCGCCTTCGCGGG
>JAWOGT010000358.1:0-3872 GCA_046496585.1 Halopseudomonas sp. | reverse complement strand
ACTCGAGATAGGCATGCCCGCCACCGAACACCTTGGGGAACAGCGCCTGCAAGCCATGATTGATCTTGTCGAAGGTGTCCTTGAAGCGGTTGCGGGTTTCCTTGTCGATCTTGCGGATCACTTGCTCCAGGGTGTTCAGCGCCTCCTCCAGATCGGCGTTCTGTGCATCCAGATAGCGCTTGCGCTCGGATTGCTGCTGATATTCGTCAATCGCTGCCAGGTTGATCGCCCCTAGCCGTTGAATACGCCCATCCAGCTGGCCCAGTTGCTGGCCCCAGTCCGCCTCGCTGGCGCCTTCCGGCAGCAGTTCCAGGAGCGCCTTGAGCTCGTAACCGGATTCCAGCAATTGCTCCTGCAGGCCCTGGCGCCGGGTCTGCAGGTCACGGGCGAGCAAGCGCTGTTCATCCAGCTGGCCGCGCACCAGCTGCGCCTGCTGCTCGGCCTGGGCGCGGCGCCGGTCCTGTTCGCGCATCTGCTGATCGACCGTTTCCAGAGCCTGACGCGCTTGCACCAGGGCTTTTTCCACCTGAATGCGCTGCTCCAGCAGACTTTCCAGCTCGATGCGCTGGTCTTCCTCCGGGGCCTGACTGTCCTCGAGGGTCATTGTCAGCTGGTCACGGCGTTCACCCAGACGCTCAGCCTGGGCGCGCAAGCGCTCAAGCCCCTGGCGGGTGGAATTCTGCTGGGCGCTAAGCGATTGCACGCGCAGCGCCAGTTGATGGGCCTTGTCCTGGTGCTGCCGGGCGTGCTGGCGCGCGAGGTCGAGTCCTTCGCGGACCTGATCACGCTGGCGCAGCAACGCTTCACGCTGCCCGGCATCGGCGGCCATGTGCTCGAGCGCCGCCTGCAACGCCATGCGCGCTTCGCCGATCTGCTCCTGTTCGTCACGGCGTTGCGCCTGGATGTCTTGCAGATCGCCGGAAATCCGCAGGCGACGGGCCGTGACCTGTTCCAGACGCACCTGCCGCGCCGAGCATTGGGCCTTGAGATCGCCCTGCTCGCGGCTCTGGCTGGCCAAGCCCTGCTGCAGGCCATCACGCTGCTGCTCCAGGCGACGAATCTGTTCACGCTGCGCGTCAACCCGGCGATTGTCTGCTTCCAGCGCGGCTTCCTGCTCGGCAGTGTGCGCTTCCAGAGCGGCGATTTCCTGCTGGCGCGCCAGTACGCCGGCGTCATCGGCCCCACCGCGCTGGAAACGCAACCAGTTGGGTCCCAGCCAGTGACCCTCGGCGGTAATCACCGACTGGTGCGCGGCCAGCTCACTGCGCATGGCCAGCGCCTGCGGCAAACTCCCGGCGGTACGGACCGAACCCAGCCAGGCGCGCAGGTCTGCCGCGCAGCGCACCTTGTCGAGCAGGCTGGCGGCGGACGTTTCCTGCGCAGCAGTTATGCGCGGACGGGCCTCCAGCAAGCGCAGACTGCCTTGAGCAAACGCCCCCAGGGTCTCGGCCAGGCCATCCAGGTCATCCAGGGTGACCGACTGCACGTCATCGCCGAGCACCGTCTCGACCGCACGCTCCCAGCCGCTATCGACCTGCAGCTGCTCAGCCAGCGGCGGCAAGTCCTGCAAGCCCTGTTCCTGCAACCACTCGCGCACGCCCTGGCCGTGATCCAGCGCGGACTGTTGCAGCGCTTCCAGCGAGGCCAGCCGCCCACTGCTGCGCTGAATGTCGCCGCGGCGGCTATCGCGTTCCTGCTGCAGGGCGTTCAAGCTGTCACCTTCCTGCTGCAGGCTTTCGGTTAGCTCTTCGAGTTGCTGCTGCTGGCTTTCGCTGCGCAATTGCAGCTCGGCCAGCTGCTCGCCCAGCTCGGCCAATTCCTCATCCAGCGGCCCGGCGGTCAGGCCGCTACACTCGTCTTCGAGGCGCCGGATGCGCTCGCTGAGGCGCTCGACTGCCTGCTCGAGATGGCGGATGCGCGCTTGTTCGACCTCGGCCTGTTGGCGCGGTGCGGCAGCCTGCTGATTGAACTGGTCCCAGGCCGATTGCCAGCCCTGCATGGCGTCTTCGGCGCTGTGTAACCGGCCGCTGGTGTCGTCAGCCGCGGCGCTGGCCATCGCCAGTTCCGGCTCGATGGCGGCCAGCTCATTGTGTAGATCAGCGAGCAGGGCCTGATCCAGATGCAGATGGCTCTGCGCCTCCTGCCAGGCCTGCTCGGCCTGCTGCAGGTCGTCATACAGTTGGCGTTGCCGGTCACGGTTGAATTGCAGCACCTGTTCGATACGGCTGATCTCCGCGCCGACGCTGTAATAGCGCGCCTGGATCTGGTTAAAGGACTCGCTCAGGTCGGCCTGCTGGTCACGCTGCTTTTCCACTGCGCTATCAGCGTTACGCTGCTCGGCGATCAGCGCCTGCATGCTGATGTCCAGCTCACGCACCTGATGCTCGCGCTCCAGCGTCTGCGCATCCATTGCCCGCCAGCGTAGTGCCTGCAGCTGGGCCTTGAGCTGACGTTCCTCGGCCTTGAATGCCTTGTACTTCTCCGCCGCCTGGGCCTGGCGCTGCAGATGCCCGAGCTGGCGTTCCAGCTCGTCGCGCAGGTCGGTCAGGCGCGCCAAATTCTCGCGGGTACGGCGAATACGGTTTTCGGTTTCCCGGCGGCGTTCCTTGTACTTGGAGATGCCGGCGGCTTCCTCGATAAACAGCCGCAGCTCATCGGGTTTGGCCTCGATCAACTTGGAAATCGTGCCCTGCTCGATAATCGAGTAGCTGCGCGGACCCAGGCCGGTACCGAGGAAAATATCGGTAATATCCCGGCGCCGGCACTTGCTGCCGTTCAGGTAGTACTGGTTCTGCGCTTCACGGGTGACCTTGCGGCGAATGGAAATCTCGTTATAGCTGGCGTATTCGCCCTTGAGCGTGCCGTCACTGTTGTCAAAGATCAGCTCGATAGTCGCCTGACCGACCGGCTTACGCGAATTCGAGCCGTTGAAAATCACATCGGTCATCGACTCGCCACGCAGATTCTTCGCCGAGCTTTCACCCATGACCCAGCGCACCGCATCGATGATGTTGGGTTTTCCACAGCCATTGGGGCCAACCACGGCGCCCATGTTGGTCGGAAAAAACACCGTGGTCGGGTCGACAAACGACTTGAACCCGGCCAATTTGATGCATTTCAATCGCATTGAATCATCTGTCCTTGAGGATTGCCGCTCAAACCCTGCATTTTTACCCACTAAGCCCTGCCATGAGAAGCCCCTCGCTGGAAATACCCTGTGCGTAGCGGCTGCCAGGCTGGCCAAGCCCCGGCCGCTGCGGCAAAATTGCCGGCGCGGCCTCGCCCATCCGCCAGCCCGATTACACCTTGTTGAAGTGAATGCCTGCATGCCCTTGCCCGCGAAGATCGACCAACTCTACAGCAGCCTGATGGAAGAAGAGGATGCCCGCGTGTGTACGGACATCCCCGATGGCGCCTGCACTAACGTGGCGCAGAATTTCTTCCGCCAGGTCGCGGCCACGACCTTGACCAGCCTGGGCGATGCGCTGACCAACCCGAAAACCACCCTGGCCTGGCTGATGGGCGTGGTCGGTGCGCCGGTGGCACTGGTGGCGTGGCTGGTACCGATTCGCGAATCAGGCTCGATGCTGCCGCAATTGTTCATCGCCGCCTATGTGCGCCAGTTGCAGCTGCGCAAACCGGTGTGGATTCTCGGCAGTCTGCTGCAGGCGGCCGCCCTGTTGGCGATGGGCGCGGCGGCCTGGCTGACCAGCGGCACTCTGGCGGGGCTACTGATCCTCGGCTGTCTGGCGGTGTTCAGCCTGGCCCGCGGCTTGTGTTCGGTGGCGAGCAAGGATGTGATCGGTAAAACCGTGCCCAAGACCCGCCGTGGCCGCCTGAATGGTCTGGCCAGCAGCCTGTCCGGCTGGCTG